>NZ_JBFIIH010000077.1:0-20399 GCF_041601355.1 Neptunomonas sp. | reverse complement strand
CGTGCGGCTTGTGCCAGTTCGAGCCAGCCTTGCAGTACGTAGCTGTTATTCGGTTGCTGCAGGGCTATATAGAGGTTTTCATCAGTGCTTGACTGCAGTGCTTGCCAGATGCGGTCGTGCAATCGTTGTAGCTCGGCCGGATCCTGAATGTAGTCGGTACTCTCGATCAGAATTTTTGCTTCTTCCAGCGATTGCCCGCTGAGGTTGTATGCTTCGGCAAAGAGGTGTTCTGATAGTAAGGCATCATCTTCGGGCAGGGTGCTGAGTGATGGCATATAGGCAAGATAACCAAGTGCTTGCTCAGCATCGTTGTTGTCCAGTGCCTGCTGGGTTTGCAGTCTGATGACAGCGAATTGCAAACCGGGAGGTAATATGGACGTATCAATATCGTCGAGGATTTGTGTTGCGCGCTCGGTATCACCCTGTGCAATGAGTAATTGCGCGGCCTGTACTCTGAGTTCGGCTGCGCGTATAGGCATTGACTGACGTGCCTGAGCCAGCAGTGAGTCGATATCTGCTTCCTGATAAGCCGTCGTTGACTGGCTATCTCTCACGGTTAGTGGTGACGTCGGTGGCATTGCGCAGCCAGCAATAAGGCTGCTTAAGGCAACAGTTAGAGACAGGCGTTTCAAAATCATCATATACTTATCACCCTGATGATGGATGGAAAAATTATGTCTGACGCGGTTTTTTATGTTGTAGCCACGCCTATCGGCAATCTTGGAGATTTAACACCCCGT
Organism: Neptunomonas sp.; assembly: GCF_041601355.1. Taxonomy (GTDB): domain Bacteria; phylum Pseudomonadota; class Gammaproteobacteria; order Pseudomonadales; family Balneatricaceae; genus Neptunomonas. Next base: position 19,659 of record NZ_JBFIIH010000077.1, on the reverse strand, counting down.
GCGGTGGACGTTTTACAGTCCGTCGCCTTGATCGCAGCTGAAGATACACGACACAGTGGTCGTTTAATGGCGCACTTTAACATTAAAACACCAATGATTTCAGTGCATGATCATAATGAGCGTCAACGACTGCAGACAATACTGGATAAATTGGCTGCTGGCGACAGTATTGCACTGATTTCTGATGCAGGAACGCCTTTAATATCAGATCCCGGCTTTATCGTTGTGCGCGGTGTGCGCGAAGCGGGTTATAAAGTTGTGCCTGTACCGGGGTGTTGTGCTGTTATTGCCGCGATGTGTGCCTCCGGTCTGCCCACTGACCGTTTTATGTTTGAGGGTTTTTTGCCGGCTAAGCGCTCCGGACGCCAGCAGAAGCTATCTCAGATTCTTGCTGAAACCCGCACCGTTATTTATTACGAATCGACGCATCGGATTCTCGACTCTTTGCAGGATATGATCGAAGTCTTGGGTGCCGATCGTTATGTGGTGTTGGCGCGTGAACTCACCAAAACGTTTGAAACGATTCATGGTGACAGGGTGGAGGCTGTGTTGGAATGGGTGAAGCAGGATGCTAATCAGCAAAAAGGTGAATTTGTTGTATTAATTCAGGGGGTTGAAGTTCAGGAGGAAGAGGGACTCTCCGTTGAGGCGCTTAAAGTACTCGGTATTTTGTTAGAAGAGTTACCGGTGAAACAGGCGGCTGCATTAGCGGCAAAAATCACCGGAGAGAAGAAGAATGCACTTTACCAGGAGGCTTTGTCGCGTAAGTAGTTGCTTCTCGTCTGATTGTTGGTATCCTTGCGCCCAAGAGTTCGCCGGACAGTCGCTGTCTTGCTTGTTTGCACTTGTTGTAAGCCAGTGAGAGGGAGGAAAGTCCGGGCTCCACAGGGTAGAGTGCCAGATAACGTCTGGGCGGTGTAAGCCGACGGAAAGTGCAGCAGAGAGCAGACCGCCTAAGTATCTTTAGATCTAGTATCTTCGGATAACGGTAAGGGTGAAAGGGTGCGGTAAGAGCGCACCGCGTGGGTGGCAACATTCCACGGCATGGTAAACCCCACTCGGAGCAAGACCAAATAGGGATCCGTATAGGTGTGACCCGCACCGGATCCGGGTAGGTTGCTTGAGGCGTATAGTGATGTGCGTCCCAGATGAATGACTGTCTATTACAAAACCCGGCTTATAGGCGAACTCTTAATTTTTCTACCTTCTTTATGTGATTTCTGTTTTCACAGCTTTTTTTCAAGCTTCCTTTCCAAGCCTCTTTTTCCAATTCTCGTTTTTCAGATCCGTTTCTTTACAGCCTCCTTTTTCAAGCTTCATTGTTTGATGGGGCCGGAGCATCCTCTTTATCTGTTTCTGGCACACTTTTTCACGAAGAAATATTCGTTGTCTTGTTTGTCGCTGATAAATGATAGTCGGCTATACTAAATCGTATGCGCCTTATATCGGCTAAGTCGCGAGGCATTTTGTACATCATATCTTTTGCTTTTTATTGTATGAAACTTAAACAAAAATGAGGCATTTCTGTGTATTATCTGATCAAATATGAGATAAATTTGAGTTAGCTGGGGTATATCAATAATTCACATAAGTTTTGATGACTAAAATGAATTGGCTGCCTTTCCTGTTAAAAGTGGTGTTTTAGCATACGGGCGTTTTCAGTTTTCATGATTTGCAATATCTTACAAATTTTATTTTTCGCCATGAAAGTGCGTTTGATAATTTTTAGGGGCAGTGTATGAACAAGAAGCAACTATTTATCCCGTTAAGCGTATTCGCGACTTCTTTGCTGCTTGTGGGCTGTGGTGGTGGAGGGAGCTCCTCTGTTAAAACGTCCGGGCCGGGGGGCTTTCCCATACTGGGTGTGAATAATTCAGTGGTGTTGGATGCTATTTCTGCAGAGGTTGACTATACATCTGCCGGTAACTTTGCCACATCTACTACGGATATCGGTATCGTTAAAACATCAACCGCTGAGCTGGTTTTTGACAATAAAATCCTGAAGAAGTTGATCATTACTACGCCTAATTCAACGCTCACATGGGATGCGGCCAGTGGTGATACTTTTAAGCCAGTCACTAATTACCCCAGGCAAACTGTCTTTGAAGATAGTGCCAGCACTTTTGCTGCGGTGTTATCCGGTGAGTGGGATTATCAAACATTTGGTGCCTGGAGGACGGGCTTTGGGTTGGGGGCAGGGATTGTTGGGGCGGTCAGCGCCGGTTATAAAACAGACGGGCCTGCGGTGCCAGTCGTTGGTAAACCAATATTTACAGGTAAGTTACTCGGGGCTTATACGAATGAGGCTGGAGTCGCCAGTTTTGTGGAGGGTGTAGTTTCTGTTGCCTCTGATTTTTCTGCACGCTCGCTTGCTTTCACCACCAGTGCCAGCAAGTTATATAATTTGAGCAATGGTGTTGTAACTTCGGTTGCCCCTGATTTAAATATGTCGGGTACGCTGACTTATAGCCCGGGTGTTAATTCATTCAGTGGAGCTGTGGCGGCACCCGGTGCCGGTATGACGGGGTCGGCGACTGGGGCTTTTTATGGGCCAAACGCAGAGGAGCTTGGTGGTGTGTTTGATCTTCAAGGCACGGGGGTTGAGTACTATATAGGCGGGTTTGGTGCCACTCAATAATCGATGATGAAACTTTTGTCACTTCTAAGTACTGTTCCATTGTTATTGGCGATGGGACAGTATTCTCAGGCGTCTGACGCTGCCTCCCCGGCTAAACAGGCATCTCAGCAGGGCTCTCCTGCGCTACAGGATTCTCTACCTGGCTTTCTGCAGGGCTCTCTTCAGGATTCTTTTCAAAAGCTTTTTGTGATGGGGATGCTTACTCTGGAGCAGCGGGATTATAAGGCTTCGATCATTATATTTTATGAGATGTTGAAGCGAACAGACAGTCCGAGAGTTAAGCTTGAGCTGGCGCGGGCTTTATTCCTGGATCGCCAATTCAACGCCGCTAAAGCTCTATTTCAGGAAGTGCTTTTTGAGCAAGATGTCCCTTGGGCAGTGAAGCAGAATATACGTTTATATCTTAACCAAATAGATAATGATATTGGCTATGTGAAATTTGATATTTCGTTTATCAGTGATTCAAATCCTGAAAACTTCACCTCAAATGAAGAAGTTAATATTGCCGGGCAAACATTTAAAGTGGTTCAGCCGTTGGGTGACCGTGAAGTAAAAGGGCTGCGTTTGAATATGAATAGCGGCTTGCCTGTATCGGCTGATGCGCGCACGCAGGCGCTATTGAATGTTTCGTTTACCGATTTTGCAGGAAGCGAGTTTGATCGTTTGGTCGCGGGTATAGGGATTATTTCGTCATTTGAACTGTTGCCAAAAATCAAAGCGAAAGCGGGTGTGGAGTACTCAGGAAAAAATGGGAAAAAGCAGTATGACTTTTCTTACCTGAGTGTTTTTTATACGCCAAGCATTGTGGATCAATTTAGCTTTCGTCATGAAATGAGGGTGGGTAAACTACAGGTTGACGGGGCTTCCCACCTTGATGCGGATGTCTATAGGGTAGCTAGCGTTTTTACCAGTCCATTGAAGAACGGTATTTTTCTTGATGGAGGTGTAACCGTTGAAAAATCAATTGCCCGGGAAGATCCCTATTCTTATGACGAAGGTGTTTTATCTTTGGGGCTTGATCTGCCTGTCAGTGATTGGGGAGTAAATCTTTCTGCTGCATTGGGTGTACGCTTATATGCAGATGTTGATCCGTTTTTCGGTGAACGACGACGTGATACTAATCAGAAGCTTGGTTTCTTATTGAGTCATAAAAAGATTAACGCCTACGGATATAAACCCGAAGTGGGTGTGACATATGAAAAAAATGACTCCTCTCTGGCGTTTTTTGAATACGATAAAGTTAGCTTGGTTTTTAGTTTTAAAGAAAGTTACTAAAAGTGGCGTTTTTTGTTAAAATGCCACATAAGTCTTGGTCTGAGTTCTCCCACGCTTAATTACCCTTCGAATTAAAGATAAACTTTTTTGGTTTCTTATTTTATTTGTTTTGAGTAATAGTTCGGCTGTTTTCGGGCATTTCTGATGTTATCTCTGGTTTTTCTTCCTTACTCAAAAAGGTATCCACAAGTTTAGTGTGCTGTCCTGTCTGTGATTAATCGACTGAATTGTAAGGGCTTTATAAGATGTCGATTAATTGTGTCTTAATCTTCTCCAATTTTATGCTTATTTTCCGTGCTTTTAGCTGCTTGTCGCCGCTTCTCCACACTTGCAAAAAACAAGGGTAGTTTCTATAGTGTAGGTAGTGGGTAATTGTGGATAAAAGTGGGTTTTTATGATGAATTTTGGTGGATAGGTGATGTTTCGTGGTGTTAATCAGGTCAATCTGGATGCGAAGGGCCGTATGGCTATTCCAGCCCGCTACCGGGATATGATCTCGGTTCAGTGTGCCGGACATCTGGTGATGACGATTGATACCGAAGAGCGCTGCTTGCTTCTCTATCCCATTGATGAATGGACAATCATTGAAGAAAAAATTAATGCATTACCCAGCCTCAACTCTGTTACACGCCGCCTGCAGCGGTTAATTATCGGGCATGCTGCAGATCTGGATATGGATAGCCATGGGCGCTTGTTGATTCCTGCATTGTTACGTGATTATGCAGGGCTGGGTAAAAAGACCATTTTGCTGGGCCAGGGGCGGAAGTTTGAAATTTGGGACGAGGATAACTGGAACTCTACTCGTGACAGATACTTGCAGGAAGTCGAAGCTGAGCAGTTGCCGGATGCACTGCTCAATTTGTCACTTTAACTGAGGCTTTGACACCCCTCTAACTATTTATACAGGATTTTTCTGTGAGTACTGAATCGCTACAGCATATTACCGTATTACTTGATGAAGCCGTGGCTGCACTGGTGCAGAACCCTGATGGGTTTTACGTCGATGGTACGTTTGGCCGAGGCGGTCACTCTGCTTTGGTTTTGAATCAGCTGTCACCTACAGGCCGGTTGATGGCGATTGATAAAGATCTTGAAGCGATCGCGTGTGCACATGCGCGCTTTGCTGACGATGCGCGTTTTGATATCGCACATGGTTCATTTTCGCGGTTGCAGGAGTTTGTAACTGAGCGCGGCATGTTTGGTCAGGTCGATGGTGTTTTGCTGGATCTGGGTGTGAGTTCCCCGCAGTTGGATGATCCGATGCGTGGCTTTAGTTTTCAGCATGACGGTCCGTTGGATATGCGCATGGATACCACGTCTGGCGAAAGTGTTGCGCAGTGGATTATGCGTGCCTCGCAAGATGAGATCGCGGATGTAATCTACACCTATGGTGAAGACCGTCATGGTCGCCGCATGGCAAAAGCGGTTGTTGAAGCACGGGCTATCGCGCCAATAGAGACAACGGCGCAACTGGCAAAAATTATTTCTGACGCCAACCCGTCTTGGGAAAAGGGCAAGCATCCTGCGACCCGGGCTTTTCAGGCATTTCGCATACATATCAATCGTGAATTGGAAGATCTGGAAAAATGTCTGGATCAATCGCTTGACTCATTAAAGGTCGGTGGGCGTTTGGTGATTATCAGCTTTCATTCATTAGAAGACCGTATAGTGAAGCGCTTTATTCGTAAGCATGTGAAGGGCGATGACCATTTGCCGATGAGTATTCCGGTGACCAGTGACATGTTGAAACAGCGCTTAAAAGCGGTAGGGAAAATGGTAAAAGCCAGTGCAACTGAGGTGGATGAAAACCCACGCTCACGTAGTGCTGTCATGCGTATTGCTACAAAAATAGCCTAGTGCGGCACTTGGCTATAGTGCAATAAGTAGCTTACGACTGTGAGAATGTGACATAAACATAACGCAATGAAACGTAATAAAAGGTACCAACAGTGTTTAGCAAGCCTGCATGGTTGATCAGAAACAGAGAGGATGACACACAGCCTGTTCTTGGTGCTGAGGCGCTGGTTCGTCCGGTTTTTGTTATTGCTGTCTTGGTGGTATTTATCGTTTGTAGTGCTTTAGCTGTGACATATTCTGCATTCCAGTACCGGCTGCTATTTAATCAGCAGCAAAATCTTATCACCCAATGGGATGATTTCCAGGTGGAGTGGGGACAATTACTGCTCGAACAAAGCGCCTTGGGGACTAATAACCGCGTTGAGCAGGTGGCCCGAAAACAGCTTGATATGATGACGCCGCAACCGGGCATGATAGAGATTGTTCAGTATGAGCGATAATAACGACATCTCAATTGTCGAGTCTGCCGGGCGTAGCTGGCGTTTGCTGTTGGTGGGTGTGCTGTTGCTCGCTGTTGCGGGCGGTATCGTTAGCAAATTAGTGTCTTTATATACACTTGATCAGGCTTTTTTACAGGACCAGGGAGATGCCCGTAGCTTAAGGACTATGCTAACGCCGGCGCACCGCGGAGTGATTACCGATCGTAATGGTGAGCCATTGGCGGTGAGTGCGCCTGTCGCCACTATTTGGGCTGATCCGAGTAAGGCTGATACGCATCATCAGGGATTAGTGAGGTTGGCTTCTTTGCTTAATATGAAGCGGAGCGACCTGGTTGCTCGTCTTGAAAAGGATAGCAGTCGTCAGTTTATCTATCTGAAACGACAGGTAACACCGGAGCTGGCCAGGCAGATTGAAACGCTGAAAGTGCCGGGTGTACATGTTGATGTAGAGTACAAGCGTTATTACCCTGCTGGCGAAGTGTCGACTCATCTGGTGGGTTTTACCGGTATTGAGGGAGCGGGTCAGGAAGGGATGGAGCTGGCCTATAACGAATGGTTAAGTGGTGAGACCGGGCGCAAGTTAGTCATGCAAGATCGTTTGGGGCGCACTATCAAGCATATTAAGTCGATAGAAGAAGCGAAGCCAGGGCAGGATATACAGCTGAGCATCGATCTGCGACTGCAGTATATGGCTTACCGTGAATTGAAAGCTGTGGTGCAGTCGCATAAAGCTGACTCTGCTTCTGCTGTGGTGCTGGATGCTAATACCGGTGAGGTTTTAGTCATGGTCAATCAGCCTTCCTATAACCCGAATGATCGCAGCAAAATTGATGTGCCCGGGCTGCGCAACCGGGCGGTGACTGATCTGTTTGAGCCGGGTTCAACCATGAAGCCTTTAACCATTGCAGCAGCATTAATGAGCGGCAAATACACGATGGACTCAGTCATCGATACCTCGCCGGGCTATATCAGAATTCGTAGAAGCACGATCCGTGATCACCGCAATTATGGCAAGCTGGATCTGACCTCAATTATTACTAAATCAAGTAACGTTGGTGCGACCAAGATCGCGTTAAGTTTACACGAAGATGCGGTGCGCAATTTGTTTCATAATGTTGGCCTGGGGCAGTCTTCTGGTACCGGTTTTCCGGGGGAGCGTAATGGAAGTTTGCCTTATTATCCTGCTAAACGGGTAGTTGAGCGCGCGACGATGTCATATGGCTATGGTTTATCAGTCACACCTTTGCAGCTTGCGCAGGCTTATTTGCCGTTGGCGAATGGTGGTCTGGCTTTACCTGTGAGTCTGGTAAAGCTTGACGGGCCAGCTAAGGGGGCGCGGGTCATGCCTAAGGGTGTCGCTAAAAATGTCCTCGGGATGATGGAAACGGTGACGCAAAAAGGCGGTACCGGACGTCGTGCTGCTGTTTATGGCTACCGGGTGGCGGGTAAAACTGGCACGGTGCATAAGAGTACCCGGGGTGGTTACGCGGATGATAAGTATATCTCGGTTTTTTCTGGCATCGTTCCGGTGTCCGACCCGCGTTTTGTGATTGTGGTTATGGTTAACAATCCTAAAGGGCAGGAGTACTACGGTGGGGAAGTTGCTGCACCGGTATTTTCACGTATTTCAAGTAATGCACTGCGTTTGTTGAATGTCGCTCCAGACCAGTGGCCGCAGAAGCCAACGGAAACGGTGGTGATGAAATGATAACGCCTTTTCTTAAATCGCAGCCTGCATCACTCCCCATCCCTGTATCTGTGCAACAGTTGTTGGGTATTCAGGCCGGGCATGAAATAGCTGATGATGTGATCGTTACAGGGATTTCATCTGATAGCCGGTCGGTGCAGGCCGGTGACCTGTTTGTTGCGCGCGATGGTATCAGCCATCGTGGGATTGATTTTATTGAGGCGGCGGCGACAGCGGGTGCGGTGGCCGCCGTGGTTGAACGTCAAACGACGCAGACGGATAAACTTGGGTTGTTTTCGATTCCGGTTTATCAAGTTGATAATTTGGCAAAAAAAGCCGGCGTTTATGCGTCGCTGATGTGGGATAGTCCGAGCAAAAAGATGACGATTATCGGTGTGACCGGCACCAACGGTAAAACATCATGCGCGCACTATATCGCTCAGGCCCTGGCTGCTTTAGGGCAAAAGACAGCGCTGCTGGGCACGGTCGGAAACGGTTTTCCTGGCGCACTGAATACTGCGACTCACACGACCCCTGATGCGATTAGTTTGCAGCGGATGCTGGCAGACTTTTATGCGCAGGGTGCTAAAGCTGTGGTGATGGAAGTCAGCTCGCATGCGTTGGATCAGGGGCGCGTTGCGGGTGTCGGGTTTGATGTGGTTGCGTTGACGAATCTTAGTCGTGATCATTTAGATTATCACGGTTCGATGGATGCCTATGCAGCGGCCAAATCACAGCTGTTTATCCCTTCAGAAAGCGAATCATCGCATACCGGATCATCAGATGCTGTTGATGTTGAGTGTGAGTTTGTCAGTGATGTTAACCGGCGTATCGTCCTGAATGCGGATGATGAGTTAGGCCGCACTCTGGCAGAGCAATTACGTGCAAACAGTCAACCCTTTTGTAGTTACAGTGCCCGGGTTAGTAGTCACAGTGCTCAGATTAGTAGTAACAGTAATCAGCTGAGTGGTTCGCAACAAGCGGACATCGTTGTAAAAAGTGCGCTGCTAAGCCCTGAAGGCGTCGCGTTAGATTTACGTCTGCCGGATGCGGATATTCATTTTGACGCGCCGGTTGTTGGCGATTTTAATATCTCTAATTTGTTATTAGTCGTGTCTGTGCTGCATCAACTGAACATACCTTCTGCTCAGATCGAAATGGCGATGGCGCAAGTGTCGGCGGTTCCCGGACGCATGCAATGTCTGCATCGGCAAGGCTGCCCCGCTGTTGTGATCGATTATGCACATACGCCGGATGCGTTGGAAAAGGCGTTGTTAGCTGCCCGCAAGCATTGCCTGAATCAGTTATGGGTTGTGTTTGGTTGTGGTGGTGATCGCGATACAGGAAAAAGAGCTGAAATGGCGGCTATCGCTGAACAATTGGCAGACAAGATTGTGGTGACAAGTGATAATCCGCGCACCGAAGATCCTGACGCTATTATCAATATGATCATGCAGGGCTTTGCCGCGACAGATCAGGTGGTTGTGCTACCTGAGCGTGAAGCAGCGATTAGTCGTGCCATTCAAATGGCAGGGCCGGATGACCTTATTTTGATTGCAGGCAAAGGGCATGAGGATTATCAGGACATTATGGGCGTTAAATATCCATTTAGTGATAAAGAGATAGCCGACAAATGGATGGGGAGAAAATCAGCATGATGAAACACAATATTCATCTCAGTGAGCTGCTGGATGCATGCTCTTATGATCAGGATGCAAGATTGTGTCATCAGGATGTTGTTTTTTCCCGTGTGAATACGGATACCCGATCCATTCAGCCAGGTGATCTGTTTGTAGCGCTTAAAGGTGAGCGTTTTGATGCGCATGACTTTGCTGAACAGGCAATCAATGCTGGTGCTGTCGCGCTGGTGGTTGATCATCAGTTGGCTTTAGATGTTCCTCAACTGATTGTGGCCGATACACGTATCGCTTTAGGTAAAATTGCAGAATATAATCGCCGCTTTTTTAAGGGACTCTTATTTGCCATCACCGGTAGTAGTGGCAAAACCACTGTGAAAGAGATGCTGGCAGAAATTCTTACAGCTCTTGCCGGTAAAGATCAGGTTTTGGCTACTCAAGGTAACCTGAACAACGATATCGGTGTGCCTTTGACACTGTTGAGGCTCTCTGCAGAGGATAAATATGCAGTGATCGAGATGGGGGCCAGCGGACCTAACGAAATTGGCTACTCTGCGGGTTTGGCTCATCCTGATATTGCGCTTGTTAACAATGCCATGGGGGCGCATCTTGAGGGTTTTGGTTCACTACAGGGCGTCGTAAAAGCTAAAGGCGAAATTTACGATGGTTTAACGGCGCAGGGGTGTGCGGTGGTTAATCTGGATGACCTGCATGCCCAACAGTGGCTTGAGCGTATCCGCAATAAAGGCGTGGTCACAAGAGTGATTACATTTGCTGTAAATGCACCAAGCGCTGATGTGAGGGCGTCTGATCTGCAGTTGCAAGCGAATGGTTGTTATGCATTTACGCTGTTGCATGCTGACACATCTGAGCGTGTCCATCTTAAGGTGATGGGGCGCCACAATGTAATGAATGCATTGGCAGCGGCTGCCTTAATTATAGCGGCGGGGATGCCGTTAGCAGTGGCTGTGACAGGGCTGGAGCGGTTCCAGGCGGTGAAAGGACGGATGTGCAGTTTGCCGGGTGTCGCTGGCGGGCGTGTTATTGATGATAGTTATAATGCTAATCCGGGTTCCGTTAAGGCGGCTATTCAGGCGTTACATGAATTACAAGGTGAACGGGTTTTGGTATTGGGTGATATGGGCGAACTAGGTTTGGATGCAGAGCAGATGCATCGTGATGTTGGGCAGTTTGCAGCGGAGCAAAAGATAGACCAGTTATTAGCAGTCGGACCTTTGAGTAAAGCAGCCGTTGAAGGCTACCAAGCTGCTCAGGTATCTATGATAGACGCGGGCGATGCTCAACGAGTTGCTCTGAAAGCGCAGCATTTTTCCGATCAGCAGAGCTTGGTAGCGGCGATTCTTCCGCAGCTTAACTCAGATATGGTTGTTTTAGTGAAAGGTTCCCGCAGTGCCGGGATGGACAAAATCGTAACTCTATTAACACAAGAGGTGTAAGGACGATGCTGTTAATTCTGGCCGATTACCTTTCAGATTTTTTTTCTGCTATAGCCGTTTTTAAGTATTTAACACTGCGAGGCATAATGGGTGTGTTGACCGCGCTCGCCATCTCCTTGTTTATAGGCCCGAAACTGATCTGTTATTTGAAAGCAAAACAGATCGGCCAATCAGTGCGTAATGATGGGCCACAATCTCATTTGAGCAAAGCAGGCACACCCACTATGGGTGGTGCATTGATTATTCTTTCGATCGCCATCAGTACTTTACTATGGGCGGACCTTTCCAATCGCTATGTCTGGATTGTGTTGATTGTAACACTGATTTTTGGCGCCGTTGGTTGGGTTGATGATTGGCGTAAAGTGGTCGAGAAAAATTCACGCGGTTTACCGGCGCGTTGGAAGTATTTGTGGCAGTCAGTCGGCGGTTTAGGTGCGGCATCAGTGTTGTATTTTACGGCGCAGAGCCCTGCAGAAACACAGTTGATTGTTCCTCTTTTTAAAGATGTCGCTCTCGATATGGGGATCTTCTTTATTGTATTTACCTATTTTGTGATTGTCGGTACGTCTAATGCCGTTAACTTAACCGATGGCTTGGATGGTTTGGCTATCATGCCAACGGTAATGGTGGCAGGGGCTTTAGCTGTTTTTGCTTACCTGAGTGGTCATATTCGTTTTGCAGATTATCTGCATATTCCTTATATAGCGGGTTCCGGTGAGCTGATCGTTTTTTGTGGTGCTATTGTCGGCGCAGGTTTGGGGTTCCTGTGGTTTAACACCTATCCCGCTCAGGTATTTATGGGCGATGTGGGCGCATTAGCATTGGGCGCTGCGTTGGGTGTTGTCGCGGTTGTCGTGCGTCAGGAGTTGGTGCTTGTGATTATGGGGGGAGTCTTTGTGATGGAGACCGTCTCTGTGATTTTGCAGGTTGCTTCTTATAAGTTAACAGGGCGGCGAATATTTCGCATGGCGCCCATACATCATCATTTTGAATTAAAAGGTTGGCCAGAACCCCGGGTGATTGTGCGTTTTTGGATCATAACGGTTATTTTGGTGTTAGTTGGCTTAGCCACACTCAAATTGCGTTAAAAATCTTTTATTAACACTTTTTTATCAATAGTGTTTACCAACAAGTTTAATGCAGTAAGTAAGAAAGTTAAGTAAACAGGAAGAAAAATGTCATTGATTACGTCAGATCAGTTAAAGATAGTCATCGGTTTAGGGCAAACCGGGCTGTCTTGTGCGCGTTATCTGGCGAAAAAAGGGCAGCGTTTCGATTTGGCTGATACGCGCACTAATCCGCCTGGTCTGGCGCAGATTAAAGCGGAGTTTCCCGGAGTCGGGTTGCACTTAGGCGAACTGGATGAAGACTATCTGAAGCAGGCCAGTGAATTGGTGCTCAGTCCTGGTGTATCGCAGCAACTGGCAGCGATTAAAGCAGCGGTTGCCAGCGGTGTCGCACTGATTGGTGATATAGACCTGTTCTGTCGGGAAGTAAGCGCTCCTATCGTTGCTATTACCGGCTCTAATGCAAAAAGTACCGTCACGACACTGGTGGGCGAGATGGCTAAAACCGCGGGCATTGATGTGGGTGTCGGGGGGAATTTAGGAACGCCTGTACTGGATATGCTGGAAGCGGGAGAGCAGTCACTGTATGTGTTGGAACTGTCCAGTTTTCAGTTGGAAACCGTCCATGATTTACGCGCACAGGTTGCTACCGTGCTGAATGTCAGCCCGGATCATCTGGATCGCTATGACGGGATGCAGGGCTATTATCAGGCTAAACATCGGATTTTCCGTGGTTGTAAAGCGGCCGTTGAAAACCGCGATGATGCGTTGACACACCCACTATTACCTAAAAATGTTCCTTTGTGGGGTTATCGTCTGGGTAAGCCTGATTTGAAAATCTTTGGCTTGATCGAAGAGGACGGCGTTGAGTGGTTAGCACTGGGGCACGAAAAGCTGCTGCCCAGCCGTGAGATCAAAATGCCGGGTCGTCATAATGTAGCGAATGCACTGGCGTCCCTGGCGCTAGGTAGCGCGGTTGATATTCCACTGTCGGCGATGTTGCAAACACTGAAAAGCTTCGCGGGGCTGGAGCATCGATGCCAGTGGGTAGCGAATAAAAAAGGGCTGGATTTTTATAATGACTCTAAAGGTACCAATGTTGGTGCAACCGTCGCTGCGTTAGATGGCTTGGGGGCTACGCTTGCTAACGAACAGCGTATTGTACTGATCGCTGGTGGTGATGGTAAAGGTGCGGATTTTGATGATTTGATCGCACCGGTCAATCGCTTTGTGCGTAAGGTTATCCTGATAGGTCAGGATGCAGAAAAAATTCGCCGAACGCTTTCTCCGGCAGAAACGATGTCGCTTTCTTCATTAGAAAGCGCTGTGCAGTGTGCCGTTGAATCAGCGCTAAAAGGTGACATTGTGTTGTTATCGCCCGCCTGTGCGAGCATTGATATGTTCAAAAATTACGCTGATCGTGGCCATCAGTTTGTGGCACTGGTGGAGGCGCTATGAGTACGTCTGTGACTACGCCTGCGAATACAATCAGTTCGGTAAAACAGTCTGGCTGGTTGTCTTTTCCTCAGCAGGGAGTGATGCCTTTTGACCCGTGGTTAGCAGGTACTGCAGCAGCTTTGGTTCTGACGGGTTTTGTCATGATTACCTCCGCATCTATGGATGTGGCTGCTCAGAAGTTTGGTGGCCCTTTCTTTTTTGCACAGCGTCATGGTTTTTTTATTCTACTGGCCATAGTGGCATCCATTATTGCAGTACGAATTCCCATTAATAAGTGGGAACAGTATGGGCCGGTGTTATTGGGTATTGGTTTTGTGTTTCTGGTCTTGGTACTCATTCCGGGTATTGGTCGCGAAGTCAACGGGAGTAGTCGCTGGATAAGTCTGGGGCCATTGAATCTGCAGGCATCGGAGGTCGCTAAATTTTGTATGGTGATTTATGTCGGCGGTTATTTGGTGAGACGCTTGTCAGAAGTGAGAACCAGCTGGGGTGGTGTGGTTAAACCGGTGCTTCCGCTGGCTTTTTTTGTATTTTTGCTGTTGCTTGAACCCGATTACGGTGCGGCGGTGGTCCTCATGGGTACTGTCATGGGGATGATATTTCTCGGTGGCATGCGTTTTGGGCAGTTCATCATGGTACTGGTGTGTGCTATTGGCCTTGTTGGAATGATGGCGATTGCTCAGCCTTACAGGATGGCTCGATTGAAGTCGTTTCAGGACCCATGGGCTGATCCTTTCGGTAGTGGTTATCAGTTATCACAAGCGCAAATTGCGTTTGGACGAGGTGAGTGGTTTGGTACAGGCCTGGGTAACAGTGTGCAGAAATTATTTTATCTGCCTGAAGCACATACGGACTTTGTATATTCCGTTCTGGCGGAAGAGTTTGGTTTGATCGGTGCCCTGATGGTGGTGATTTTATATGTCATCATGATCGGTCGTATTTTTTTGATCGGGCGTCAGGCCGAGAAGCAGCAACAGTTTTTTATGGGTTATATCGCCTATGGATTTGGCTTGATATTCGCGGCACAGGCGTTGATCAATATCGGTGTGAATGTTGGCGCTTTACCTACTAAAGGGCTGACGTTGCCGTTGTTGAGTTATGGTGGCAGTAGTTTGTTGGTGTGTGCGGTGATGATTTCAATTGTAATGCGCATAGATTTTGAATTAAAGACACTCCGTTATAACCAGGCGTCCGAAGTAGACCCTCAGAAATCACTCAAGGAATCGTCAAAGCGACCGTCCAAAAAGCCAAAACTCAGGATTGCTAACGACACTAAGTCAGAATCCCTTCATGAGCTCTCTGATGAGCTATCTCCTCATGAACTATCAAAAGGGAGGGTGAATGAAAAAGCATAAAACGGCGTTGATTATGGCGGGTGGTACCGGTGGGCATGTGTTCCCGGCGCTGGCGACAGCGCACTGCCTGCAAGAAGAGGGTGTATGCATACATTGGATGGGCACACAAATAGGCATTGAGTCCACGGTTGTCCCCAATGCAGACATTACGCTGCACACTATTGATGTTCAGGGATTACGGGGTAAAGGGCGCCTGAGTTTGCTGTTAGCGCCCTTTAAGTTGCTCAAAGCTATTTGGCAGGCCGTTAAAGTTGTGCGCGCTGTTAAGCCTGATGTGGTGTTGGGTATGGGAGGCTTTGCTTCAGGCCCGGGTGCTGTTGCCGCTCGTTTGCTGGGCGTTCCTCTGGTGATCCATGAGCAGAATGCCGTCGCCGGTATGACTAACCGGATATCAGCAAAATTGGCTCAACGTATTCTGGTGGCTTTTCCCGGAGCGTTTGGTTCAGCGTTAAAAGTAGAACAGACAGGCAACCCGGTACGCGGTGCGATCCTGGAACTGCCCGAACCGCAGCAGCGTTATGATCAGCGCAGTGGGGCGATTAATTTGCTGATTGTTGGCGGAAGTCTCGGTGCCAAAGCAATTAATGAACTCGTCCCGCAAGCGCTGGCGCAGATGGCTGTTGATGAGCGCCCGAATGTTTGGCATCAGGCGGGTAAACAAAATTTTGAAGCGACACAACAGACCTATAACAGACTCAACGTCAGTGCTCGTGTAGATGCGTTTATTGAGCACATGGATGAAGCGTATGGCTGGGCCGATTTGGTTATCTGTCGTTCGGGTGCATTAACCGTGAGTGAGTTGGCCATTGCAGGAGTTCCTGCATTGCTCATTCCTTTTCCTTTTGCTGTCGATGATCATCAGACGGGTAATGCCCGCTATCTTGAACAAGCAGGTGCTGCATGGATTATTCAGCAGGCCGATTTGAAGAGTGATGATCTCGTCGGAATTTTACGTAATAAGACTGATCGTGGCTTACTCGCTGGCATGGCATTAAAGGCACGCAGTGTTGCTAAGCCAGGTGCCAGCAAGCACGTAGCGAAAATCTGTCTGGAGAGCATGAAATGAGTCCTGTATCACAAGCCCCAACCGTTTATGAAGTGCCGGAGATGCGCCGTATCCGTACTATTCATTTTGTCGGTATCGGCGGCGTCGGTATGTGCGGTATTGCTGAGGTGTTATGTAATCAGGGATATCAGATTTCGGGTTCAGATATTCGGGCATCGGTTACCACTGATCGTTTGGTCGGTATGGGGGCCATTATTCATATAGGTCATGCCTCTGAAAATATTCAGGGCGTTGATGTTGTTGTTATTTCCAGTGCAGTAAACGACACCAACCCTGAAGTAAAAGCGGCGCGTGAAGCGCGTATTCCTGTAGTGCGTCGCGCTGAAATGCTGGCTGAGTTGATGCGTTACCGTCATGGTGTGGCGGTTGCCGGAACGCATGGGAAAACGACGACAACCAGTTTGCTGGCATCCGTATTTGCTGAAGCGGAACTGGATCCGACATTTGTGATTGGCGGACGGCTCAACAGCGCAGGAACCAACGCGCGCATGGGCGCCAGTCGCTATCTGATAGCAGAAGCGGACGAAAGCGATGCATCATTTTTGCATTTGCAGCCGATGGTTTCGATCGTCACGAATATTGATGCTGATCATATGGACACCTATGGCGGCGACTTTAATGTATTGAAAAAAACATTTGTCGAATTTCTGCATAATTTGCCGTTTTATGGTTTAGCTGTTTTATGCACTGATGATGCAGTGGTGCGTGAAATATTGCCGGAAATCAGTCGCCCTGTTGTGACGTATGGTCTGAATGAAGATGCCGATTATCGGGCAGTCAACATTAGTCAATCGGGAATGCATACTCGTTTCACTGTTAAGCGTCCGGAAGCGCATGCTGATCTGGATATCACCTTGAATATGCCGGGTGAGCATAACGTACTAAATGCATTGGCTACCATTGCGGTTGCTACTGATGAAGGTATTGATGGCAAGGCTATCGCTGCCGCTTTAGAGAAGTTTTCGGGTGTAGGGCGTCGTTTTCAGGTGTTGGATGATATTAGTATTGCTGGTGGAACGGTAATGCTGGTTGATGACTACGGACATCACCCGCGTGAAGTGGAAGCGACGATTAAAGCGGTGAAGGCCGGTTGGCCGGATCGCCGCCTGGTGATGATTAATCAGCCGCACCGCTATACACGTACCCGTGATCTGTATGAAGACTTTGTACAGGTATTGTCGGATGTGGATGTCTTAATGTTGATGGAAGTTTATGCGGCAGGTGAAGAACCGATTGCCGGTGCCGATAGTCGTAGTTTGTGCCGCAGTATCCGCCAACGCGGTAATGTTGAGCCTGTCTATGTGAAAACGGCCGACGAAGTGCCTGAGGTGTTACGTAATCTGCTGCGCCCGGGCGATCTGTTACTTACACAGGGCGCCGGAAATATTACCGCGCTGGCTCATCAGCTTTCCGGAATTGACCTGTCAGGGGATAAAGCATGAGTGAGCGCATGAGTGACCGGATAAGTGAGCAGCAATCAAAAGCATTTGGCCGGGTGGCGGTTATTTATGGTGGCAATTCTGCTGAGCGAGCTGTGTCACTGAACAGCGGCACAGCGGTGCATAAAGCCTTATGCGCAGCGGGGGTCAATGCTTTTCTTCTGGATCTTTATGGTCCACAGGGTGAACTGAACCCAGTGCAGCAGATACAGCAGGAACAGATGGATTGTGCATTTCTGATTCTGCATGGCCGTGGTGGCGAAGATGGAACCATTCAGGGCTTACTGGAGATGATGCAGATTCCCTATACAGGCAGTGGTGTTGAAGCGTCAGCGTTAGGCATGGATAAGTTGCGCAGTAAACAGTTGTTTGTTGGTGCGGGGCTTCCTACTCCGCCTTTTAAAGTCCTACGTGCTGAAAGTGATTTATTAGCGTGCGCGCAGGAACTTGGCTTTCCTTTGATGATCAAACCTGCCCATGAAGGTTCCAGTATCGGCATGCACAAGGTGAACAGTGCAGCTGACTTAGCATCAGCTTGGGCGGATGCCAGTGGCTATGATCAATGCGTAATCGCAGAGAAATGGATTACCGGCTCTGAGTTTACGGTCGCTATTCTGAAAAACGATGCATTACCGGCGATTCGGTTGGAAACGCCGCATGATTTTTACGATTACGATGCCAAGTACCAGGCGAATGATACCCGCTACTTGTTCGATGATACGTTAAGCGCAGAAAAAGGCGAGGAATTGCTCAGGTTATCAGAACAGGCGTTTGCTGCCATAGGCTGCAAAGGCTGGGGTCGGGTTGACGTGATGCAGGACGCTGCGGGTAATTTCTATCTGCTGGAAGTGAACACCACGCCGGGTATGACGGATCATAGTTTGGTGCCGATGGCTGCAAGGCAAGCAGGCTTGAGTTTTGAACAGCTCGTTGTTGAAATTTTGCAAGAGGCGCAGTGAGATGGCTGCCGGACTTCAGAAGCTCAGAGTGTTTGATCAGTCGGCACTGCCGCCCCTGGTGGCTGATGCTGCGTCTGAAAAAGGCTCTGATAAAAAACCTCAAAAAGGTTCTGAAGAGCAGAGCAAAAAAGAGACTGAAGGATACTGGCGCCCATTATTGATACTGACTGCTTTTTTGATTTTTTGCAGTCTGATGCTCAGCGGCTATTCGCAGGCGGTGATGTGGTTAGATAAGCCGATTGCTGAAGTCAGAATTATTGGAGATACAAAGTACCTTAATAAACGCGTATTGGCAGAAAAGCTCGCGGCAGGTATCAATGCACCGTTAATGAATGTTGATATTGCGGGTTTGCGTGAAACGATTCTGGACGACCCTTGGGTGCATGGTGCAAAAATAAAACGAGACTGGCCACCGGCTGTTGAGGTGACGATTGATGAGCAAATACCGGTTGCTCGCTGGGGCGGTAAAGGTTTGCTTAATCATCAGGGGGATATTTTTTGGCCTGAGTCGACACAAGGGTATTTATCTTTACCTGTTTTAAATGGTCCGGCGACCCAGACGCAACAATTGATGGCGCAATATCATGATTTGAGTCGGTTATTTCAAGGCGCTGATGTTAAAATGACAGGACTCTCAATGGAGGCAAGAGGCGCGTGGTCTCTTGTTCTGGATAACGGAATAGAAGTGATCGTCGGGAGAGAGCAGTTGCGGGAAAGGTTACAGCGCTTTTTACATGTATATCAAAAAGAGTTAGCGCCACGTGCTGAGCAGATAGAGAAAGTAGATATTCGTTATACCAATGGTGTTGCTGTGAAGTGGCGTAAGCATGAAGAACAGGTTGAGGCGGGTTAAGAAAGTATGTCAGATGATAACATGATCGTCGCACTGGATATCGGCACCTCCAAAGTGGTGTGTCTGGTAGCCGAAGTTATGCCGGATGGCCATATCGAGGTTGTCGGTATCGGCTCGCATCCGTCGCGGGGTCTGAAGCGCGGGGTCGTGATCAATATTGAATCGACGGTCGGATCGATTCAGCGTGCCGTTGAAGAAGCTGAATTGATGGCAGGTTGCAAGATTCACTCTGTTACCGTTGGCATTGCGGGGAGCCATATCAGCAGTCTGAACTCACATGGCATTGTCGCTGTCCGTGATCGTGAAGTAATGGATCATGACCTGGAGCGTGTTATCGATGCCGCCAGTGCGGTGGCTATTCCTGCTGATCAGAAAATTCTGCACATCCTGCCGCAGGAATACCTGATTGATAACCAGGAAGGCATTAAAGAACCGCTGGGTATGTCCGGTGTGCGTTTAGAAGCCAAAGTG
>NZ_JBFIIH010000076.1:0-20465 GCF_041601355.1 Neptunomonas sp. | reverse complement strand
TCAATGGAATTTGATGTCGTCATCGTAGGTGCCGGGCCAGCGGGATTATCTGCTGCGTGCCGCTTTATGCAGATGGCCAATGAACAAGAACAGGAATTAACCGTCTGTGTGGTCGAAAAAGGTTCTGAGGTCGGTGCACATATCCTCTCGGGGGCGGTGATCGAATCCCGCGCGCTGGATGAGCTTTTCCCGAACTGGAAAGAACTCGGTGCGCCGCTCACTACACCGGTGACAGACGATGAGCTGTACCTGCTGAAAAACAACGAGAAAGCCACGAAGCTGCCCAACGCCTTCATCCCTAAAACCATGCACAACCACGGCAACTATATTGTCAGCCTGGCTAATCTGACCCGCTGGTTAGGAGAGCAAGCTGAACAATTAGGGGTTGAGATCTTCCCGGGGTTTGCGGCGTCTGAAGTGCTGTTTAATGAAGATGGCAGTGTTAAAGGGATTGCGACCGGCGATATGGGCGTCGCCGAAGACGGTTCCGAGAAAGATGGCTATATGCCGGGCATGGAGCTGCATGCTAAGTACACGCTGTTTGCCGAAGGCTGTCGCGGTCATTTAGGTAAGCAGCTCTACCAGACATTTGATCTGGATAAAAACGCGGATGCCCAGCATTACGGCATCGGGATTAAAGAGCTGTGGGATATCGACCCGTCTAAACATAAACCAGGATTAGTCGTACACGGTTCAGGCTGGCCCTTAGAGGGCGGCACCAGCGGTGGTTTCTTTATGTACCATGCTGAAAACAATCAGGCTTTTGTCGGTTTAATTGTCGACCTTAACTATGCCAACCCATACGTGAGCCCGTTTGATGAGTTTCAGCGTCTCAAGCATCATCCGGTACTGAAGCAGTACCTGGAAGGCGGTAAGCGTGTTTCTTACGGTGCACGCGCCATCGCTAAAGGCGGCTTTAATGCACTGCCAGAGATGACGTTCCCAGGCGGCCTGCTGATCGGTTGTAATGCCGGCACACTCAACTTTGCCAAGATCAAAGGTACGCATACGGCGATGAAGTCCGGCATGCTGGCCGCCGAAAGCGTCTTTGACGCGATCAAAGGCGGCTGCAGCGGTGGCAAGCAACTGGAAAGCTTTAACAGCGCTTTTAAAGCCTCATGGTTACATGATGAACTGTATCGTTCGCGTAACTTCGGCCCGGCCATGCACAAGTTCGGTCCCTATTTAGGAGGCGCGTTCAACTTTATCGACCAGAACATCTTTGGCGGTAAACTGCCGATTACGCTGCGCGATAATCATGAAGACTATGCACAGATGCGTCCGGCCAAAGAATTCACGCCGATCGACTATCCAAAACCGGATAACGTCTTGAGTTTCGATAAACTGACCTCGGTATTTCTCTCCAACACCAATCATGAAGAGAACCAGCCGTGCCACCTGGTGCTCAAAGACAGCAGCGTGCCGCTGAGTAAGAATCTGCCTTTATATGCAGAACCGGCGCAGCGTTACTGCCCTGCCGGCGTATATGAAATCGTTGAGAATGAAGCCGGCGAAGCAGCCTTCCAGATCAACTCACAGAACTGCGTTCACTGTAAAACCTGCGATATTAAAGATCCGGCGCAGAATATCACCTGGGTAACGCCAGAAGGCGGTGGCGGGCCTAACTATCCAAATATGTAGCGGGCCTGATATATAACAGACCTAATATGTAGCGGGCTAAATATGTGAGCCCCACTATGTGACATGCCCGGTATCTAGTGCTTTTATAGATAAGCTTCATATGCTTTAGCCCGGTTTTCCGGGCTTTTTATTTGCCATATTATACAGCCAGCGGTTGAAGCCTGGCGCATAACAACTTAGATTGGGATAGGCTCTCATATTATAGGATCCAAAAATGCGATCAGAAGCGCAATATTCATGCCTGTAACAGAGAACCCTGTCAGCCATCACGTCGTCACTTATGATGAAGCGATTTGGAACGCCGTTGGATACATTCCTCATGGAAAAGTCGCGACATATGGCCAGATTGCCGAACTTGCCGGTTTTCCCAGAACAGCCAGAGCCGTAGGCCGCGCTTTATCAAAGCTTCCTGAAGACACACTTATTCCATGGTTTAGAGTGATTAACGCTAAAGGCGAAATATCATTTCCTATAGGCAGTGACAAATATAAAACTCAAAAACAACACTTGCTCGATGAGCAGATTGTGTTCAGAAACGGAAAAATAAACTTAAAATCTTATCGCTGGAAAGTATAAGCGTACATTTACAAAACTAATGCTTCAGCAATGGGTGTGAGTGTCGATAATAAGATAATGATGAGTCATTAAGTACGGATTATGCATAAAAAAGAAATTGAATCCGAGAACATAGAACTCAAACGTGCTCTGCGCTTAACCGCTAAGAAAATAGAGCACAATGAAATAATTCTCAATCGTTTTTTTGATGTTGAGCTACGCTTGCTCGCCTGCCATAAACTATCAGATCTGCTAGACCTATTACTAAACCACTTTAAAGAAATCTTTCGTCTCTCGGCCGTATCAATCATTCTTTTTGATCCGGAACAGATAGCTCTGGATCTACTCGAAGATATCCCAGACAAGAATCGCAGCCAAATAAGGCTAGAGCCCGACCAGAGGCTGTTACGACAGCTTTACCCTGATTTAGCACTGCAGGCAGGTGAAGTAGACTTAAACACCCGTAAAGCCATTTTCCCCGATAATCCCTATATTCTCAGTGTTGCTATGATGCCCTTGATTCGCCAGAATTGTTTAATTGGAAGTTTGCACCTGGGGGCTCAGGATATCCATCGCTATACCGTCGACTACCGTTACGACTACCTCGCTCACCTCTCCTCAATCATCTCAGTCTGTATCGAAAACTGTATCAATCATGAGAATCTGCACCGCCTCAGCATTATCGACATGCTAACCAGTACACATAATCGACGCGCATTTGATATCGAGATAGTTAAAGAGATCACGCGGGCCAACCGCAACAGTGAACCGTTGAGTTGCTTATTTATCGATTTGGATCACTTCAAAAAAGTGAATGACACCTACGGCCATCAAACAGGAGACAGAGTACTCAGAACTGTCGGACGACTACTTAAACAGCTTCTGCGAAAAACCGATCTGGTAGCCCGCTTTGGCGGTGAAGAATTTGCAATCCTGCTACCTGGCTGTGCCGAACAACAAGCCTCAGTCGTTGCCGAAAACCTACGTGAAAAAATAGCTACCCAAATCTTCCGCAGCATAACCGGTGTCCCCTTTCGTATTACTACTTCACTCGGTTACTCAACATACGATGCTGAACAGACCGAATGCGACACAGACCTTAAAATACAAGCAAGCACACTACTCCGCTTATCTGATGCGGCACTTTACGAAGCCAAACGCCTGGGAAGGAATCGTGTATGTTATGAGGCATTTACCGCAAGCATAGCAAATGCCCCTGATAGCCATTTAATTACGAATTAATATCTCTCATCAGCTCTGCATATAAAGATTTGTACTCTTCGGTACGCTTTTCACCAAATAGTGGATCTGCTTCTACAGGGAGTTGTTTCTCTACCTTTTTCCAGTCCGCATTGGTTGCCGCTTCATTCAGCAGAGGAAAAACTTTGGACTCTTCAAAGTCTAAATGGGCTTTTTCGTTTGAAACAAAGGCCTCAAGCTTAGCAATGAAATCATCCATAGGAACGACTGCATCGTGCAACACACCATCAATTGTTTCGAGCAAAGCATGCGCATAACCCTTCAGGTTTACATGTGCATCTTCACATTCCTTCATCACAGCGTCTAATTGATTGTTTTTGCCATGAAAGTAAGCAAAAAGCTTATCTTCTCTCGGATGATGATAACCTTCTGCATAGGTGGCAATATAGCTAATAACATCAGCCATTAAACTAATATTGGGCTGACTTCCTTCTTTTAGCTTAAGAATCTTTTTATCCAGAATCTCAAGTAGTTTTATGAGATTCACATGATCCTGATGTAACTCTGATACAACTGTCATATCATTACCTCCTTATTAATACTTTCACTATAACCCAGGCCTAAAAATTAATTTTGACAGAAATCAATAACTCAAGTGGGATACCCTATACTGAAAGAATATAAGTAATTAATGGGTAAGAGTATTATTCATTTAGCTATAACTCATCACTTAAAAAACTTTTATAAACATACAGATCAGTAATTCGCAGATTAGTTCAAACAGGCGAAGCCTCTATCACAGAGCAGAACGACCAGTAAAATCAAAAGCAAAGCGAAAAGCAGACGTAGCAGTAAAGCTAAATCAGAGTTATAACAGCTCAGATAATTCGGATAAGGATTTAAAACGATAATCAGTTAACGCTGGCCATTGCAGCTCATCATTATTACTGACATGAATCGTTCGACAGCCCGCTGCGCGGCCCGCCAGCAGGTCATATTTATAATCTCCGACCATCATTACATCGTCAGCAGAAACGCCCCACTGTGAAATAAGTGCTTGTATTCCATGTGGCTCGGGCTTTGGAAGCGCCTCATCCCGGCCGATAATACATTCATCTGAAAAGTGTGATGACAACTGTAAAACAGACAAAGATAATTGCGCAAATACTTTGGTGTTGCGGGTAACAATGCCTAATCGGCACTGCTTACGCGTCAATAACCTGATTAATGAGTCAACGCCTTCAGCAGACTTTGTCTGCAATGCATAAAAATGCTCTAACTGATCAAGACGTTCTGATTTTTGACGCCGCTGCACGTCAGGCAACGAAGCCAGATGTAATAAAATATCCTCATCAGGTGCGATATCCAGTTCTCTCCGAATATAGGCAAAGTCATGCACCGGCTGGGTTAGCGTCCCATCCAGATCAAAAATCCAATACTCACACCGCTTCAGAAATTGAAGCATTTAGTTTTCCTCAAGGGTCAAAGCAGAACGATGCTGAAGCAAGAGATCTACCTTATCTTCAAGACGCTGGATCGCAACCTGACTTTGCTCAAAGCTCGCATCATCAATTAAAAAACGTTCTAGTTTCTCAAGGCTATCCTGACTATCTTTGAGTGTTTGCAGTAAGTTTCTGGAGCGTTTCTTTGTACTATCCGTAATCCGGGCTAAACGACCCAATGTGCGCTGCAGTTGACTGTCAAGGTCATGTATATGTTGGGAGACGGCCAACATATCACTACTTAATGATTGGTTGATGCTGCCTACTTGCGATTCAAGCTGAGAAACGGCGGTTCTGAAACGAGACAAAAATTTATCGCCTTCACTGTCCATAAAGATCAACAATAGCTCTTCCGGATAAAGTGCCCGGTTGCGGCCCTCTGCTCTGATCGAATATTCGCCACGCGGCGAACAATATGGCTTCAGATGCCCTGAAGGCACCTCAATCCTCATGATGGGCTTCGCTTTCAAATTTTCGATATAGATCTGCACAGCGACGTTAGGATAGCAATCCGTTGCTTTATTGATAATCATCAAGCGTGCATTATCATCCACCTCACAGCCCACAACCTTACCACGCTGCAGACCGTCAGCAGTGGTATATTCATCTACACCGATAAGCAAGGTTCCACCGTGAGGGGCGTTCGCCAACGCGACAATATCGCTACTTTTAACGCCACTGACGTCACGTTTAAAATCGACATTATCCGTTTCTGTAGATGCCAGCATCTGACTCGTACGCTGAGTCAAACGCTGATACTCTCGCTTGAACGCCATATGCTTACAATTTACTTATAGAGTCTGTCATTAAAAGGATCGAGTGGCGTTTCCATCATTTGGTCATCCCGGTAATACAATATGCGCCCTTCAAACTTTAATCCCTTACCCGCAAACCAGCGCTCAGTATCTTCTCTACCCTCTTCTGCCGCACCAACTTTCATTGAAGCCATGAAAATCCGGTAGAAATACAAACCAAACAAAGCAGCCGAAGCACCCAGAAAAAAGTCCGATGCCAATGCAAATAGCAATGCGATTACGCCCGCCACCCATACCCGGCTTGCACGAGCTTCCTTAGCGATTTCATTGGCTATCTCATATTGATCCTGAAACTTGAGATAACGTCGAAAATTTTGCTGCAAATTAAATTTATCTTCAGATGAAAGCTTCCGATCCATCAGCACACCTATACATTAAATATTATTGTTTAAGAAGATCATCTGTTATGACAAACAGATGATCTGCTTAGTTCTATCATGCCAGACTTTTACTCACAACCTCGAAAACATCTCGCGACAACTCACCGCTATCCATAATGCGCTGTAACTGAGCTTTCATCATCTCCTGACGCTGTGTGTTATAACGCTTCCAGCGCGTCAGGGGAGTGACTAAGCGAGAGGCTATCTGCGGGTTCAGATTATTCAAGGTAATCACCTGATCGGCAAGAAACATATACCCGCTGGCATCGATGGCATGAAAATTCACCGGGTTGAGCGCACTGAAGCCTGCGATTAAACTGCGAACTTTATTCGGGTTGCGCATATTAAAAGCATCATGCTGCATTAACGCTTTAACCTGAGATAAGGTGCCTGCTTGCGGATTAGATGCCTGTACCGATAGCCATTGATTAACCACCAGCGGCTCATGAGACCAACGCAGATAAAACTGTTCAAGAATAACTTCTGCTGCTTTTTGATATCCGGAATGCACAACAATGCTCAGCGCTGCCTGACTATCCGTCATATTGTTCGCTTCATGGAACTGGGCCAGCGCCAACTCCAGATGATCCTGCTTTTCGGTCGCTAACAAGTACCCCAGGCAGACATTTCGTAATGCTCGTCGAGCAATACTGACGGCATCAGGGGAATATTTATCATCACAAGTACATGCCTGGTACGTTGTAAGCAGCTGCGCTTCAAGTTGTACGGCTAATTGCTGACGCACAAAATTACGCACATGATGGATAGCATCAACATCTATCTCTTCAGCCAGTTCGCTAAGATAAGGCTCAGACGGCAGCGTCAGCACTTTTGCCACCATGGCTTTATCTAAAGATTCATCCGCTAAAACGACTTTAAAAGCCTCACCTAACTGCTTGTCAAGTATCAGCTTTTTATCATTTTGATAATCTTTAATGAGTGATTGCAGAATATCCACGCCCAACTTTTGTGCCGCCTCCCACCGATTGAAGCCATCACTGTCGTGACTCATCAGAAAGGTCAGGTTTTCACGCGTGTAAGGATAATTCAACTTTACCGGTGCGGAAAAACCACGCAATAAAGAAGGCACTGGTCGCTCGGCAATACCGCTAAACTCAAATGTCTGCCGGGTTTCGTGCAGCTCTAATATCTGCGTCGTTACCTGTGCATCTCCATCAGACAAGACCAGATCTTCTCCCTGACTATCCAGCAAGCCAATAGCGACAGGAATATGGAAAGGTGCTTTTGTGGCCTGTCCCGGTGTTGCGGGACATGATTGAGAAATCGTCAGGCGATAGGTTTGTGCGGCCGCATCAAACTCATCAGACACAGCCAATACCGGTGTACCCGCCTGGTTGTACCAATTTCTGAAGTGCGTAAGGTCACGCCCCGAAGCATCCTCCATCGCCTTAACGAAGTCTTCAGTAGTGACTGCCTGACCATCATGACGCGAGAAGTATAAGTCACTGCCTTTACGGAAAGCCTCCGCACCTAAAAGCGTATGAATCATGCGCACGACTTCAGCGCCCTTTTCATAAATAGTCATGGTGTAAAAATTTGATATTTCGATAAATGAGGCCGGTAAAATCGGATGCGCCATCGGGCCGGCATCCTCAGCAAACTGCGCGGTACGCAACAAAGCAACGTTTTCTACACGCTTCACTGTACGTGAGTTCATATCTGCCGAGAACTCAGCATCACGAAACACGGTGAAGCCTTCTTTGAGGCTTAGCTGGAACCAGTCGCGGCAGGTTACCCGGTTACCCGACCAGTTATGAAAATATTCATGAGCAACCACCCCTTCGACACGCTGAAACCCCGCATCGGTGGTCGTTTCAGGGCTGGCTAATACACACGAGGTATTAAACACATTCAGCCCTTTGTTTTCCATGGCCCCCATATTGAAGAAGTCGACCGCGACAATCATATAGATATCCAGGTCGTATTCACGACCATACACCTGCTCGTCCCAACGCATCGCATTAATTAAGGATTGCATGGCATAGTCAAGCTTATCCAAATCCTTATCAGCTGCATATATACGTAAGGCGACGTCACGCCCACCTGAGGTTGTATACTGATCTTCGATCATTTTCAGATCACCGGCAACCAGCGCGAAAAGGTAGGCGGGTTTAGGGTGCGGATCTTCCCAGGTTATCCAATGGCGGCCATTATCAGCATCTCCTGTGGCAACAGGGTTACCGTTAGACAGCATCACTGGATAGGCGCTTTTATCGGCTTCTATCGTCGTTGAAAAAACCGACATAACATCGGGACGATCAAGATAGAAGGTAATGCGACGGAAGCCTTCTGCTTCACACTGGGTGCAATAGACCCCCTCTGAACGGTACAAGCCTTCAAGGGCTGTATTTTGATCAGGATGAATCTCTACTTGCGTTTCTAAAACAAAGACGTCAGGTACGCTGGATATCTGTAAACCTTCGTCAAGACGCTGATAATCGCTTTCATTAAGCAGTTGCTCATTCAGCATAATTCGGCAAAGCTTCAGCGCTTTATCACCCTGAAGCTCAAGCCCTTGTGGTTTTTGCTGGCATTCAGGGTTACGCCGCATCGTCAATTTAGTGTTAACAATGGTACGCTCTGATTCAAGCTCAAAACGTAACTCCGTCTGATCTATCAAAAAAGAAGGCACCTGGTAGTCTTTCAGGTAGATTACTTCTGGTTGTTCTGTCATGAAAATTAACCCCTATTCTGAACTCAGTTCTATCTGATAAGACGTATATTTACGCATATTAATCACCCCGGTATCTAACATCAGATACTGCCCCTTAATCCCCAGCAATACACCTTCCACATCCGGTGTTTTATCAAGATTATGCGTGACGACCTTGCTTGGATACTGAATGACGGGATATTCAATCATCAGCGTTTGGCTATCTTTTATCGGCTGTATCGCCTGTATGCCATGAATATCCTGTAATGCAGTAATATCATCGAAGCAGCGCTGTAGCATCTCATCACGCTTGCTTGCCAGATCCAGCAGGTCAACCTGCCCTTTGAGCATTGCTCTCCAGTTAGTTCGATCGGATAGGTACTCGCCATAAATTCTCTCAACCAGACCCGACTGCAAACGCGTTTGAACATTAAATACAGGCAAGGCCTGTATCGCGCCCTGGTCAATCCAGCGGGTTGGTACTTGCGTAGCACGCGTGATGCCGACCTTGACGCCAGAAGAGTTAGCCAGATAAACAACATGGGGAACAAAACAATGCCGCTCGCCCCACTCCGGATCTCTACATGTACCTGCGCTAAAGTGGCATTTTTCAGGGCTCATAATACAAACATCACACTGCGGTAAACGTGTAAAACATGGGTAGCAATAACCCTGACTAAAGCTCTTTTTAGTTTTTCTGCCGCAGTGCAGACAATTAATCTCTCCCAGTGACCGTATGCGAATCTTCTTTTCCAGCAAGGAATTGACTACAAGATTGCTCTCGCCTAACTGAAGTGAGTAAACGACACGCTCCGCTAACTCCGTATGCATTTTACTTAATGCACCAACGCCTAATATTTGCATTTAACCATCTTAATTAATGAGTATTTAAAATTTTCAATACTTCGGGTTCCAGGGGATCAGCACCATGCTGAGCACCATCTTTTCTGGTGCGATCGATAAAACCAGTGCGCTGATCTTGCGGAAGATGCTTTTCATCATACGCAATAACAGCACGCATACAGGTGTCACGCTGCTCAGTTGATAGCTTTTGACCGCTAGGCCATTTACCCAATTCGATCGCACGTTTAAGCGATTGATGAATTTGTGGTGTCATATTTTCAATTAGTTCTTCATATTTCATAGTAACCTCCTCACAAAAGGGTTCACTTTTTAACGACCCAAATCTTGAAACCCCTAATTTTCAAAGCTCCAAAGCTTCAAAGGCTCGCTTCACGCTTAAAAATCATACGCACCAACGGAACCGCCAGTAACCCGGCAATTAATCCGGCAAGGTGCGCCGTATTGGCAATAGCGCCAAAGCCAACCGCCTCTAATAAACCGGTATATCCAAGGATCAGCCAGAAAACCATAAAGATCATTAGCGCAGGAGGAAATCCAAAAAAAGGAATCCTCGCCTGTTTATCCCATAGCCATGTATAGGCGAGAACCGCATAAACCACCCCTGACATACCGCCAAACATCGGCCCTGAAATCCAGAATTGTGCAATATTTGATACGACTGACGCCCACAGAATCACCACGAAAAAAACCGATCCGCCCTGTAACTGCTCAATCCGCCGCCCTATAACCCACACCCATAAAGAGTTAAACAGAATATGTGGCATATTAAAATGCATGAAAATAGGTGTCACAAATCGCCACAATTCAAAAGATCGGATGGACTCAAACAGGTGGGTATAGATCAGCTTCTGGCCATCGATACGAAAATCAGTAATGGTCAACCAACGCATCAGCTCATTCTGACTGCCAAAGCCAATGGCAAACGTAATAACCGCACTGATAATGATTAAACTGATTGTCCACGGAAAATCTAAAGGGTTCATACGCTGATGAAGCGGTCTTTGCACCTTTATATCCGTCAGGTTGGCACCCTTGCGCCATTGCTCATAAATGAATGCCACACGCTCCGCATTAACATGGCGCGGCACCCAAAGCGCCTGCGTTTCTTCATCCTCAATAATTCGATGAGGTATCTCATTCTGCCAGAGAAATTCTGCAAACTCTTTTAAATCAATACTTAATGATACTTCGAAAATTTTAATCATATTTAATTCTATACGGCCAGATTACTGAGGCCTTGTTATTTCCGCCCGGACATCAACCCAAACAAATTTATCCGCACGTAGCTTACTTTCATAATCGTAGCGATACGCGACCAGCTTTCCATATTTAACAGCGGAGTAATCCAGACAGGCGATATTGTCACTCACAGGCCTGGGCTCACCTTCACACCAGTAATGCCCGATAAAAAGCGGCTTTTCTGTTTCAGCATAATGCACAAGATCTTTCCGATTGTCTTCGGATAACGGCGTTCTGGCAATATGCTCAGGTAAAGGATCAGGCTGAAATGCCACATCAATAAAAAACTGAGGCTCTACCGCCCAAAACTTAGTCCTGAAAAAACGCCGTTTAAAACCATCACGACTTACCATGACCTCATCATTTGGCAGCTTAAGATGCGTACCTCTTAATAAACGATCCATCAGCACCCATTCAAAGGTACCGGGAATAGCCGAACGATACAGGAAATCATCATTGATCCGGTTCCCGCCGAGCATCTCTTTAAACTGATCAATTAACGCCTGATGCCAACAAGCATGCACAACCCGAAAGTCTTCCATTTCAAGAAACAGCGGCATCTCCTTCATCCACTGCAAAAAGTCACGCTTATCCTGCGGATATGGATCCAGTTGCTGTAAAGTTTCCTGAAGTATGCGCCGATGGCGTTGCGTATGCTCTCTAAGATAAGGTTGCGTGTCAGGGGTACGACTGGGGGTACAATAACAAAGCAGGTTATATTCATGGTTACCCATGACAATCTGCGCATGCCCGGCATCGACCATATCACGCACAATATGTAATGCCTCGCGGATATGAGGTCCACGATCTACGATATCACCTAAAAAAATAACCTGGCGGCGAGGGTGAAAGTATATACCGTTCTTTTTGCTATACCCCAGACGCGCCAACAACATCCTTAAGCTAAGACCACAGCCATGGATGTCCCCTATAAGATCAAAACCTTCGAAACGTCTGACCGCCACGTTATCTCCCCAACTTCGTACCCCAACCCAGTTTCTCTCGGCAGGTACGGTAAAAGTCATAATTCAAAGGATGTAGCAATTTAAGCTTATGCGGTTTTTTATGAATGGTAATAACATCACCCGGCGCCAGACTAATATTAATCTGGCCATCGCACGACACGGTCGGGTAGGTTTCATTATCTTCACTAATAACCAACTTTAACTCGCTGTTACCATCCACAACAATAGGACGGCTGGACAGTGTATGAGGAAACATAGGCACAAGCACAATCGCATCCAGCTTAGGATGCATAATCGGCCCCCCTCCCGACAACGCATACGCGGTCGATCCGGTCGGTGTAGAAACAATCAGACCATCGGATTTCTGAGTATAAACAAACTGGCCTTCGATATAGAGCTCAAATTGAATCATTCGTGTCGCTTTACCCGGATGCAGAACACAATCATTCAACGCGGTGCCTTCACCGATAGGCTCACCTCCACGCTTAACAATCATATCCAGCAGAAAGCGACTTTCTACCGTATATTTCCCCTCCAGCACCTCAGATACTTTGTCTTCAATTTCATTCGGCGAGATATCGGTCAGGAACCCTAAATTTCCACGGTTTACGCCTAATACCGGCACATGACATTGTGCCAAAGCGCGAGCGGCCCCCAGTAAACTGCCGTCTCCTCCGACCACAATCACCAGGTCGCAGATCTCACCCATTATTTTTTGCTTACAGATCTGCTGGCCATGCCCGGGCATCATTTCTGCATTACGCTCATCAAGGATAGTATTCAAACCCCTATCATGAAGAAAACGCATCAATTGTTTCAGTGTATCGATAACCTGCTTACTACCCAGCCGACCAATTAAACCAATGTTGCGAAAGTGATCCATCTCGTTACCTTATTCTCTTGATGATGAGGTCGTATTATGAGCTACATGATTACCGGCTTAGTAAAAGTTTTCAAGCACTTACACAAGTGATCTGCGTCCCTGCAATCCACCTGTATGCACAAGCGCCAGGGTAGAACCTGGTGGATAAGCATTCTGCTGTACCTTTTCCACAAATCTACGCAGCAATTTAGAGGTATAAACCGGATCCAACAGCATCTTACATTCCTCCTCAAGCATTAACCACTTAGCGCGATGCTCAGTATTCATTTTTGCATACCCACCATAGTGGGCCTCTTTATCCAGGCTCCACGAACAGCGCACAGCAGCGCCTGCAGAGTCGAGTAGCGCCTGAATATCCGCATAGAGAAACTCTCCGCCTTTTAACACAGGGTAACCCTCGACCCTGACCTGTTCTGGTGCGGCACTGACCAAGCCCGCTAATGTACCGCCGGTTCCACAGGCACAAAGCAGATAATCAAGGGATGGAACCTGCTCGCAAATATCAGGCATCAGCTCAGAAACACCCTGTACCGCCCATGTATTAGAGCCGCCCTCCGGGATTATAAAACCAGGACCAATCTCACGCTGCAACGCCGCTAACCATGAGACAGAATGGCGCTGTCGATAACTGGCCCGATCAACGAAATGCAGCTGCATACCCCACTTGCGGGCATCAGCCAGCGTGGGGTTGTCGACCTTTTCTCCACGGATAACACCGATCGAGTCGATTCCAAAAGCCTTAGCTGAGTAGGCAAGAGCATGAATATGGTTTGAGTAAGCGCCACCAAAACTAATAATCCGCGTAGCACCTTGATGCCGGGCAGCCCTGAGATTGTATTTGAGCTTATACCATTTATTGCCACTGATTTGAGAGTGAGCCAGATCAGTCCTGATCATGAACACCTTCAACTGCTTTTCTGCGAAAACTGGCAACATTAAAGGCTGGATGACAAGTGGGGATTGAGAATCAAAAATATCAGTCGTCACATATGCTCCCATGCCAGATGCAGCGTTGCTGTCAATGTCAGTAGATAGCAGCGAATAATGTGACTCAAAAAATGAGTAGGCTGTGAATTTTATTAAAAAAGGAAATTATATAATAGAAAGAGGATCATCTGCGAGGATTATGGTGGGCGTGGAGAGGTTCGAACTCCCGACATTCGCCTTGTAAGGGCGACGCTCTCCCAACTGAGCTACACGCCCATAATACAATGACTGTATTTTTATACTAATAAAATCAGCACGTTGATTTATTAGTGGCGGAATGGACGGGACTCGAACCCGCGACCCCCTGCGTGACAGGCAGGTATTCTAACCAACTGAACTACCACTCCGCATTTTTACATCACATAGCTACATTATGGTGGGCGTGGAGAGGTTCGAACTCCCGACATTCGCCTTGTAAGGGCGACGCTCTCCCAACTGAGCTACACGCCCATAATGCATTTTCTCACATTTTATACTAACCCGCTTTTAAGACTCAATAGCATCTTATCGACTGGCTTCTTGACTCTTATCGCTTAAGTCTTCTCACTTATCTGCAGACTCAACTTTACAGATGACTCTTCGATAAGTGGCGGAATGGACGGGACTCGAACCCGCGACCCCCTGCGTGACAGGCAGGTATTCTAACCAGCTGAACTACCACTCCGCAATTTACATCACATAACTACATTATGGTGGGCGTGGAGAGGTTCGAACTCCCGACATTCGCCTTGTAAGGGCGACGCTCTCCCAACTGAGCTACACGCCCATAATGCATCGGCATAAATTTTTATACTAATAAAATCAGCACGTTGACTTTACTAGTGGCGGAATGGACGGGACTCGAACCCGCGACCCCCTGCGTGACAGGCAGGTATTCTAACCAACTGAACTACCACTCCGTTTTCATTCTGAGGCGTTGACACGTCCCTGAACGAGGTGCGCATTTTAAATACTTTCCCTGCATTGTCAAACGTTTGCAGCAAAAAAACAGATATATTTTTTTCCCCGATATAAACACAGCTTAAGATTTCGCATTTAACGACTGCTGACATGAATAGCATGTGCTCACTTAATAACCAGAACCGTTTTCATTTTTCCCGCACACACCTCAAATATTTCCACCCGCAAGCAAAAAGCACTAAAGTAACGCTTCTTACTTGATAGTTATTAATAATCGCAGGACACAATGCAGATATCAGATACGTTGGAAAATTTTGTCACAAAGTGGCGTGCATATCACAATGACCCATTACCCAGCATGCCCTTTGATCCACAATGGCCTTCACTGTGCTTTGACGCCATTGACCCACAACCGGGTGAGATTCTCAATTGGCAGCCGACAAAGCAGACGCCCGCCTCTGATATGTTCATTCGTTTAGGTGAGGCACTGGATACCAAAATTCATCCTGATATTGCAGAATACTTTAGCTGCTACTGGTCCGATCACTTAAACGCACGGGCACCCGCCGGTGATTTAGTTTTATTGCAGGTTTGGAATGAAGAGGATTTAGAACGACTCAGAGCCAATTATATTGGCCACGCTATGGTAAAAGCCAAGCAAAAACAGCCTTTAAGTTTATTTTTTGCATGCACTGAGCCGGATGATGGAATGCTAACAGTACGTAACGATGACGGCAGCATATGGCTGGAATATCCTGGCAAAAAGCCGGTTAAACAGATCGCCGATAACCTCTGCGACTTTATCAATCAATTGTCACCCCGCTAAACTACACCCCTTAGTCCGCTTAATTGAAACTCTCAAACAGCCCTCACCAACCCACCGTAAAAGACAGCAACCGGCTAATATGGCATAAAGGCCGGTCTGATTCTGCACGCCATTCATTGAAGGCATCCTGCACTTTTTGCAAATCCCGCTTTCCTGTTGGCTTCTTATCGACTATTCCCTGTGCTTTCAACGCCGCCACCACATCATCAGTAAGCACAAAAGTATCTTTTCCCAGCATCCGCAAAAAATACGCCCCGGAGTTACCACCCAGATGCGCTCCCTGCTGCTTAAGTGCGCTCCACAGGCCAATAATGTCCTCTTCCGGCCAATCCGCTAACCAACGAGCACAGCTACCATGCTTTTCTGCTATTTCAGTCAGCATCACTGCGTTCAGGCGAGTCGCTTTGATCTTTCCCCAGTGCCTTATAATCTGATCATTCTGCATTAAACGCTCTAACTGCTCATCACTCATTAAAGCGACTTTATGAGGATTAAAGCCGAAAAACGCTTTTTCAAAGGCGGGCCATTTACTGTCCACAAGCGAATGTTTCAGACCGGCTCTGAAAACGCGCCGCGTTAACGTTGAAAAAATATAGCTCTCACTTAATTGCGCAATCGAGGCATCAGACAAGACCTCTGGCAACATAGACTCCAGCGCTGCCCCTTTATGCTGCAAGGCATGCTCATACAACCATTGGAAGTTTTTCATCTGCTCTGTTCTTCAAAATCAAGAGAAGCAGAATTCACACAATAGCGAAGCCCCGTAGGTTCTGGCCCATCGGGAAATACATGCCCTAAATGCGCATCGCAACGAGCACAGCTGATTTCATCACGCATCATGCCGTGCCGACTGTCCCGATACTCAAGAATGACATCATCACTTACGGGCTCCCAGAAGCTGGGCCAACCACTACCCGAATCATATTTTGCAGAGGACTTAAACAAAGGAGTACCACAACACACGCAGGTATAAACACCCTCTTTCTCATTATGGTAATAAGCCCCTGTAAAAGCCCTTTCAGTTTCTCTGTTGCGGAAAATACTGTATTGCTCGGCTGTTAAAGTGGCTTTCCACTCGTCTTCCGACTTAATAACTTTTCCATTATTACTCATGGAGCTTTTCATAAAGCCTTTCATAACATTATCCTCACTGCCCTGCTGACGCTCAGCCTGGCAAAGCGCTCATCAAGACTAACAGCCAACATCCTCTTTAAAATCAGGAGTATCTGGCTTTTTATAACATAAACCTTAACTCAGCAGCTGTTCTTTTCACATATAAAAAAGCGTATGATTACCAACCTTTTTTATTATTTGTGACTCGCTCGTCAGTACACTCAACAGAGACTGTCGACCTACGGGATTGTTAACATGCCAGTTATCAGAAAATCGAACAAGCTGATCAACGTTTGCTACGACATCAGGGGACCCGTTCTTCAGGAAGCCAGACGTTTGGAGGAGGAAGGTAACCGCATCCTCAAACTCAATATCGGCAACCCTGCTCCGTGGGGATTTGAAGCACCTGAAGAGATTGTTCAGGATGTTATCCGCAACTTGCCCGCCTCACAGGGATATTGCGATTCAAAAGGCTTGTTCGCGGCCCGTAAAGCCATTATGCAAGAGTGTCAGAGAAAAGAGATTGCGAACGTTAGCGTTGAAGATATCTATATAGGTAACGGCGTCTCAGAGCTCATTGTGATGTCCATGCAGGGCTTACTCAATGATACGGATGAGATGCTCATTCCTGCTCCCGACTATCCGCTCTGGACAGCCGCGGTTAGTCTGGCCGGCGGAAATCCGGTGCACTACCTGTGTGACGAGCAGGCTGGCTGGGTGCCGGATATCGACGATATCCGCAGCAAAATAACTGAAAACACCCGCGGCATTGTGGTTATTAACCCTAATAACCCGACAGGCGCTGTGTACCCGAAAGAAATACTGATGCAAATTATGGATCTGGCCAGAGAACATAGCCTGATCATTTTTGCTGACGAAATATACGACAAGATCATCTATGATCAGGCCCTGCATATTTCGATGGCCTCATTAGCAGACGATGTGATCTGCTTAACGTTCAATGGCCTGTCTAAAACATACCGCGCGGCAGGGTTTCGTACTGGCTGGCTTATCGTCAGCGGACCCAAGCACCGTGCGCGCGATTATGTTGAAGGGCTGGATATGCTCAGCAATATGCGTTTATGTGCTAACGTCCCTGCTCAACACGCAATACAAACAGCGTTAGGAGGATATCAAAGCATTAATGAGCTTATCGTTCCCGAAGGGCGACTATTTGAGCAGCGCAACCTGGCCTGGAAGATGCTTAATGATATCCCGGGGGTCTCCTGCGTAAAACCTGAAGGAGCCTTGTACTTATTCCCCAAGCTGGATCCCGACATTTATCCAATTAAAAATGACGAAAAGCTGGCACTTGATCTGCTGCAGCAACAAAAAGTACTTGTGGTACAAGGCAGCGGATTTAACATGCCGGATACGCAACATTTCAGAATTGTCTTCCTTCCCCGTATTGATGATTTGGAGGAAGCAATATCACGTATTGCCACCTTCTTAAAATCTTACGAGCAGTAAGAATCTAATGAACTAATTACCAATTTAAATAGCTCATAAATAGCAACGATAGTATGAGCGGCATTGGCACCGCTCTTTTTAAATCTTTAGTTGTGCAGTACATAAACTCGCGTTACTGTTTGTCATAAACTTTGTAATAACTTTGTCATTAAGCTGACATAGTCTTCTTTCCTGCTAATAACATGTCTGGGTGTCACGATGTTTATCAAGATTAAGAAAAATAGCGGTATTTTCATGGAACACAACGGTTTGGAAAAACAGCACCTGGTGCCTGTTACATCCAACTTTCTCATCAACCTCAATCATGTTGCTGAAGTATCTTTCTACACGATTAAAGAAAAGAAAGTGCGCTACGACCTTGAAAACCATGAGTTTCAACTTCAACCGCACACACGTGTACTGCACCTTCAGATGACTTACACCTATGCCATGATGAAAGAAAATATCAAAGGAAATAAAGGCAACCTGGTCGAGCGCAGCTACTACAAGCTCTATTTCCTGCCTGAAGAGATGGGACAATATGATGAATTGCGCAGCAAAATTGAAGAACATGTTTTAAATCTCTGATTCATCTCAATCTCCACTGGTAAGGCTGCATTTATGCGGCCTTTTTATTTGCGAAATTTCTATCCTCCTCTACGCTGATGCATAGGAATAATTATAACTAATGCGCAAACAGCAAGAGACAGTATGGAAATTAAAGACCTGCTGGGCCAGACCAGCAAGCTACCGAACGTACCTGAAGTAGTCCGTTACTTAATTCAGGCATTAAATAATCCTGATGCTGATTATTCAGATATCGCTAAAAAAGTCAGCGAAGATCAAACACTCTCTTTAAAAACACTTCGATTGGTCAATTCAGCCTATTTCGGGTTGTCTCGGAAAATTTCATCTATTGATGAAGCAACGATCATGCTAGGTATGGGCCGCTTAAAAATACTGGTGATTGCATCCGGCTTCTCTAACTCTGTAGTCAACGTTGAAGGACTGGATATAAAAAAATTCTGGTCAGAATCCTTCAGAGTAGCGGCTCTCGCCCGTTGGTTTGCATCTAAATCCGATGACGTAGATCCTGATATTGCGTTTACAGCAGGTCTTATTCATAACATCGGGCGCTTGTTACTCCATTTGGCGGCGCCTAAACGCGCAAAAGCCATTCAAACACTCATTGAAGATTCTGATCTGAGCCGCAGCGAAGCAGAAATTGAACGAGTGGGATTCACCTCTCCGGAAGCGGGAAAGGCGCTCCTGGATATGTGGAACTTCCCAGCAGAACTTGGTGAGGCAGTAAAACAGCATAAAAAACCCTTGAGCCATGACGACCTTCTTCCTCTGAGCGCCATTTTACACCTGGCATGCTATATCAATGCTTGTATCCGAGAGGCAAGGAATGAAGAAAGCGTCAAAGAGTCCTATCCAACCGCCGTCGCTACGGCAGCCGGCGTGGCACCCGAGACCATCGACCAGCTCGGTGAGGCAATTATGCTAAGATCAGGCCCAGGTGGTTTAACTGAATAACATAACAGGGAGACAAGCTAAGTAAATCGGATGAAATGTTAACTAATATCGCACGCAGCCAGGCAAGCCAGAAGGTCATTGACATCATCCATTGCGCGATGGTTTCGTACCTGAGCATTAGCAACCAACCGATACTGAATCAACTGCCCACCGCCAAGCACTTTATCAATACCCTGTACCTCAAATGAAGGATTCATCCTGGCGGATTCATACAGACGTCGAATCCAAAAATAATCAAAATCAACGGCGTCACAGGTGAGTGTCTTACCATGAAGCCGCGTGTTAAGTCGCTTACAGGCCTCCCTGACAGACACGCCTTCGGCCAGCAACTCATCAATAGTAATATGGTGAAGATCCTCTGCTGCCGGGTCCCAATCCGTCCAGTTATAACCAGTTGCCGGATCAATCAGGAAACTATCGCTATCGCCCGTCAAACCACACTTCCATGCAATTTCTATCGGATAAGAGCCCGGCCCTAAGCCACTGGCTTCAATATCAATGCAGATGACGGGAATCTTAATCATTGTGTTTAAATACCATTGCTTTAACACCACCTTCAGATTCAAGATCCGGGAAGTCTTCTTGTGTTGGCAGTAACTCAACAAATGAAAACTGCGGGCACTCCTGCGCCATTAAATCCCTGACAAAAGTTTGATTGTGAGCCGGATCATTATGACAAGCTAACACCTGCGCGCCTGGCAAAGCCAACTCAGGCAAGCGTCTTAACACTTTACGATAGTCATTTTCTGCCACAAAACTTCCCGGCTGAAAACTGGGAGGATCTATAATAACTATATCATAAGGCCCCGGCCGCCTGATCCGCCCCCAGGACTTCAGCATATCGTAGGGCATAAAACTGACCTTAGAAAGATCATGCCCATTTAACTGATGATTAGCGCGGCCAATACTCAAGCCGCGTTTGCTCATATCAAC
>NZ_JBFIIH010000075.1:0-20583 GCF_041601355.1 Neptunomonas sp. | reverse complement strand
AGGATTGAAAATCCTCGTGTCGGTGGTTCGATTCCGCCTCCGGGCACCAAGTACTACAAGCCTCGCAGTCAAATGTGGGGCTTTGTTGTATCTGGGGTTTAATCACTCGCTCCTCTGGTCGGGCGCGTCAAAAATAGTCCTGCATCCCCCTCTTGCTGCAATTTACAGTTTTCCTATTAGTAATCATTTATTAAACATTATCATATAGCCTCCTTAATCTAGCTTCATAATTGCCCCAATTTCCGGGAACACCTCTGTTGGCTACATGCGTATGCACAAGCAGGATTGAATGTGAGACGAAGGAAATCCCTGATCTTAGATCGCTATAAGTGCCTTTTTTAATTCTTCAGGTCACGCAGGCAGTGCCTCCTCGCAAGTTGAGTTCGCGTCACTACAAAAGTTTATTTCTACATAATGGCCATTGCTGGTTATAACA
Organism: Neptunomonas sp.; assembly: GCF_041601355.1. Classification (GTDB taxonomy): domain Bacteria; phylum Pseudomonadota; class Gammaproteobacteria; order Pseudomonadales; family Balneatricaceae; genus Neptunomonas. Next base: position 20,147 of record NZ_JBFIIH010000075.1, on the reverse strand, counting down.
TTTTGATATTGCCAACCATAGTGTTGGACAAGGCGCGCTGTTAACTCCAACCCTAAGCCAAACCCGAGTTCATCGCTTGTTTGTGAACTTGTCATATTCTGGTTGGTAATCATAAGACAACCGCCAGACTGTTTAATAGTAACTGTGCCTTCACTGGTGTGTTGTAACGCATTTCTGATTAAGTTTGTCAGAATAATCCGGCACAGCGCCTCAGGCAAAAGGTGTGTGGTTTCATCTGTTTCAATCGTCACTTCAACCATTTTCCCATTGAGCAAGTACGATAGTTCTTCTAGTAGTTGTTTAGACAATAAGCCGATCGCAACCGGTTTAACGGGCATGAATTTGTTTGACTGGCGGTTTAGCCATAGCAGTGTTTCGGTCAGGTCTGTCATGGTAAAACTGGCCCGTTCGATACGGTCGAGCACTTGAAGTTGCTTCTCCTGACTAATGTTTTTCAACATCATTTTACGTAGCAATTCGGTATTGGTGCGCGTTACGGCAATAGGGGTTCGTAGTTCATGGCTTGCGTAGCCTAAGAAACGCTGCTCTCGCTCTAAGCTCTCTTGCACTGAGTGCAGACTTGATTGCACCATCGTTGCCAAGCCATTGAGCTCACTATAATAAAAATCAGGAATGGGTTGTGAAAGCTGCTCTTTATTTAACTGTGTTGCCCACGCTATTAATTTCTCAACGGGGCTAGCCACATTACGCAAGATAAAATAGGGAACCAAAGAAAACAGCGCAATCGCGACTAATGCTATTAAAATAATGTAGAGAAACTCAGGCGGAGGGCCTGCTGTTAATCTTGTATTTTTTTCACTGGTAAACATTGATGATACGTAACGTACTTGCCCATCACGATTGATCTTCATCACAAAATAACCGGCATTTGGTTTAGCAAATAGCGGATTGCCGTCAATATGCTTTAGTAAGTCACCTTCGATGAGCTCATGCTCTTTTAGGTTGGCTTTTATGGACGCAGGGAGATCATCCCACTGGCTGGCAACCACAAAGTCATTGATTGTTACCGGATTACCGTTCGATACCGGCTGTTTATAAGCATGTGATCGCATGGCACCACTCATGGAGAAATCAATGCCCGCAAAAAAGTAGTTAATACTCACCACTGACATAACCGAAATTGTTACCACTCCCGTCATAATCATCATGGCAAAAAAGTACAGTTTCAAACTCGGCCTGATCTTCATCCCTGACGCTCATTTTTTAATACAAAGCCACGTCCGACAAGGGTGTGGATCAATTTACTTTCTGAACCATTATCTACATGGCCATCTAAGACTTTTCTTAAATTAAACATGTGTACTTTTAAACTATTACTGTCAGGTTGTTCGTCCCCCCAAACACTTTGTATTAGCTTTTCTCTGGAAACGGGATTCGGGCTGGCCCTCATTAAGATTTCTAAGATCTTGAAACTCGTTGGTGACAGCTTTAAGGGGGTAGAGCCCCAAGAAATGAGTTGCTGCTGAGAATCTAATTCCAAACCACAGACGGTTAGTTTCGTCACTTGTCCACTTCGTCTGCGGGATAACACTTGAACCCGGGCAATAAGCTCCTGCATGGCAAAGGGTTTAACTAAATAGTCATCAGCGCCTTTCGAAAAGCCTAACAGTTTATCATCGAGGGTATCCTTTGCCGTTAGCATGAGAATAGGCACATCTATCCCCTGAGCTCTGAGTGATTCACATACTTCTAATCCATTCATTTTTGGCAAGTTCAAATCTAAAATTGCCACATCATAATGATTTGATTTAATCAGGTTTAAACCCGACAGGCCGTTGGCCGCGCGGTCACATTGAATATTCTCAAGCTCAAAGTAATCAATAACCGCGGTCGCCAAGTCAATATCATCTTCAACTAACAGTAACTGCAACTTATCTAAACCCATGATTGCCTCTCACTTTTTTTCTAATATTGCATCTGATATAAATAAAATAACAATAACCAGGTTAAAGCATGGTTAAGGCATAGCCAGGGTATGACTTAGGAAGCAATTAACAAGTTTGCAACGTTAACCAGACTTTAACCTCCCTGATGATAATTTGTCCTCCATATTGTTACGAATCCCCTGGAGTGACGCATGAGTATGCCAAATACATTCAGTTTAAACGCAATAAAATTTCGGCTAAGTACGTTTCGCTTTACCAATAAGCATTTATTAACGTTGGCCTACCTGGTTCTGCTGTTATTACCATTTGTCGTCGCTGAAAGTTTAGGGATGCTGTTTGAAGGTGTGTACAACAGCGTACTGAGTGCATTGAACCTTATAGCTATGATGGCGTTTTTTGTACAATTTCCTTTGGCGGGTCGTCTCAAACATGTGCCTTTGTTTGCCAATATAGACTGGAGTATTGCTAAACATAAAAAAATAGGAAAATACCTCGGCGTGTTCTTCTTTTTACATCCGTTATTAATCGTAGCGCCTAAGATGCTGTTGTCATTTGATGCGTTAAGTACAAGCATCATTAGCATGATTACGTCGTCACAGCTTCTTACCGGATTGATTGCCTGGGTGGTCATGGGCGTATGGGTGTTGATGTCAGTATATAAAGACAAACTCAACATGCGTTATGAAACCTGGCGACTATGGCATGTCATCGGCTTAGTCGTGGTGGCTACGCTGGCCACATTGCATATCACCACTGTGGGTAGCCACGGACAATATAACCAGGAATTTAATCTCATCTGGTGGTCGCTGTACACATTCTCAATGATGATCGTTATTTATAACTACCTGATTAAGCCGCGTATTATGCAACGTCAGCCATTTGCGATTACGTCCATTGAAAAAGTGAGTCCATGCGACTGGCAGCTCACCATCGAATCAAAGTCAAAGCAAAGATTTGCTTTTGAAGCAGGTCAGTTTGCCTGGATCAATACCAGCGGCTCGGCTTATAACCTTGAGCAACATCCGTTCTCGATTGCTTCTGTGCAGAATAATGCGGCGCAATTGTCTTTCATCATTCGGGAGTTAGGGGATTACACCTCATCGTTAAATCAACTTGAAATTGGGCAGACGGTGTTTGTTGATGGCCCATACGGAAGCATGAGCTTAGATCAGAGTCGAACATCGCAAGGTATTACTCTCATCGCCGGTGGTGCAGGCATTGCGCCGATGATGAGTCTTTTAAGAGGACTAGCCAGACAAAATGATACCCGACCTATTCGATTAATTTATGGCAACCGAAGCCTGGAAAGAATGGTATGCCTGGACGAACTCATGGCACTTGAAAAGTGTATGGCCAACTTCAAACTGCAATTGGTATGTCAACAGCTTGAAAACGTGAAAGATAAGCTACGCCCTTATGTACGCCAGGGGCTGATCACCCAGTCAGAAATCGACGCGAGTTTCACTGCAGGACAGCAGCAGAATTGGGCTGTTTATCTCTGTGGCCCAACAGCAATGATAGACGCAACAACCAATAACTTAAAACAGCTCGGCCTGGCGTCAAGCCAGATCCATTTTGAACAACTTGCCTATTAATGAGGAGCATAAGATGCCTATTAAACAAATCTCGGGCTGCATTGGTTGTGAAGCCTGTGTAAAAAGTTGCCCAACAGATGTGATCCATATGAACAAAACGACCAATAAAGCAGAAATACGTTATCCGGAAGATTGCCAAATCTGCCATTTGTGCCGCCTGTATTGCCCTGTAGGCGCAATAACAATCACCCCTGAAAAACATATTCCTGTCATGGTGTCCTGGAGATAATAATGAAATCAAAACCAAATTTATCTCGTCGTTATTTTATGGGAGTTGCAGGCGGAATTGCGGGCGCAGCTGCGTTAGCAAACTTTGCATTTGATGCCCCGGCAATAGAAAACAAGCCTAAGATAGACGCTTCAGGTTTCACTGAAGAAAAACGAGTGCTTGATGTGCTGGTGATTGGTGGTGGTATGGCTGGATTATTTGCGGCGGTGAAAGCTCATGATGCCGGGGCAAAAGTATTAATGGTGTCGAAAGGGAGAATCGGCAGCTCCGGTCTGACGCCGTTTGCCAAAGGCATCTTTAGCTATGACAAAAATAACGCTTCTATGAGTATTGATCAGTTTGTTGAAAAAGTCTCAGAATCGGCGATTCAAACCAATAATCCTGTTTTTACACGCCAGTTAGCAGAGCATTCATATGCCCGCGTAGAAGAATTAAAAACATGGGGATTTTTTGACTCTCCATTGTATAACGAAAGCTTTATGCGACCGATAAATGAGCGCAACATTGGCGTTGAAGAGCGCATCATGATTACACATCTGCTTAAGCAAGATGGTCGCATCATCGGTGCTTCAGGCTTTAGTTTGGACGACAATAAAATCATTCACTATCACGCTAAGTCGGTGATCTTGTGTACAGGTTCTGGCGGCTTTAAGCCCAGTGGTTTTCCTGTTTGTGATTTAACGCACGATGGCACAATCATGGCTTATAAAGCAGGTGCAAAAGTGACAGGCAAAGAGTGGAATGACGGGCATCCTGGTTCAGCTACCAACTCGGGTTCCAGTTATGACAACTGGCATGGTCAGGTTGAAGAAAAACCCTCAACTACCTCTATAACTATCAATCATCATCTTGGTATGGATTTAAACTACCAAGGTTATATATATGGTGCTCCTGTGACTATGGGCCCACCCATGAGGCAAACTGAATCAGAACCTCAACCATTACAAGGTGGGCCGTTTACCCCTGAGGCATTCAGAATGACTTCACCTCCGCCACCCCCGCAAGAGGGGCTGTTACGAACACTTATTTCAGGTAAAGGACGCTCTGGGCCTCCGGGCATGGGAGGAGAGCAAGTTGGCGGCTCGAGTGCCGGAATGGCGATTCACAAAGCTGAAGGTTTGGTGCCGATTAATGAACAGGGCCTATCGACCTTACCCGGCTTGTACGCAGCAGGAGATGCATTAGGCTCATATATGTCGGGTGGAATTTATACCCAGATTGGTTCATCACTTGCAGGCTCAGCAGTACAAGGCGCGATTGCCGGAGAAGCCGCCGCAAAAGACAGCCTTAACCTAAAGCTGAGTATAGAAGTAACTCAGCAATACTCTGATACGGTAACTGAAGAGATACTGGCACCACTCAAACGTCAGCGAGGCTACAGCCCTGCCTGGGTCACACAAGTACTACAAAGTGTGATGATTCCTAATTTTGTACTTTATATTAAAAAAGAGCGGATGATGCAGGCGGCGCTGGCTTATGTGGAAGAGCTACGTGAGCATCATGTCCCTATGTTATTGGCGAGCGACCTGCATAGCTTACGTTTAGCTCATGAAACTGAAAATATGATAATCACCGCTGAGATGAAACTGAAAGCATCCATCATGCGAACAGAAAGCCGCTGTAGCCATTACCGCTTAGATTGCCCCGATATTGACTACAAAAACTGGCAAGCGTGGATTAACATTCACCAGGATGAAACGGGCAAGATGCAACTTGAAAAACAGTCATTTGATAAATGGCCGGCGTTTAGCTGATAGTGTTTACCGTTATTAATTTTAGTTCGTTTGAGTAAAGAAGGGTTTGAACAAGCCGCTTCAAACCCTCCGTTTCTTGTTTTCGATGTGCAGCAATGATACCCGGCGAACACGCCTCATCTGCTGAAACCCAGGCAGCATATTTTCCTGATTTTATTTCTCAGACATTGCAGAAACACAGATGCAGGCTACTCTTTAATAATTGCGCATAGCTTTAAAGGCTGTTGCTGATGTCTTTATTTAGTAGAACAAGGATGACTCTGTGCCGTGGAATATTACTAACGACAAAGACGCTGGAATTGTTTGTATAACGTCGGGTTTGAAAGCCTATGCCCAACCATAAAACATGAATGCCACAACGGAAAAAGGCCCGGAAGCAAATAATGCAACTGCCTCACCACATCTCAGACATTCGCTCACTGCACTCGTAATTGTAAGCTTCGCCGCTGGCCTGAGGGTATGGCCGCTACAAGCGTTTGAGTCGGAATTAGCCTGGCTGACATTCTATCCTGCGGTGATTACCGCGGCCCTTTGTGCCGGACTTTACTCAGGATTGCTGGCAACCGTGCTGGCTTGTCTCACTGTCACGTTCCTGTGGCAGTTATTTGCGACTCAGCCTTTTATTGAGAATCGCTTTGATCTTCTGGAGATGGCCATTTTCGCCATCACCTGTGGTTTCATTTCGTACCTTGTCGAAACCGTGCGGCGTACTCAACAGGCACTCGATCAGGCTGAGTCTGTCTCCAGGGCCAGTATCAAACGTGAGCAATTCATCAAATCCATTATTGATAGTATGCCAAGTATGATCGGCTATTGGGGTAGTGATTTACGCTGTCGCTATGCTAACCATGCCTACCGCGAGTGGTTCGGGAAGCCGCCCGAGGACATTATCGGCATTACATTCCAGGACTTGGCTGGCGAGCACCTGTTTGCTCTGAATGAGCCGCATATCCGCCGCGCTCTGGCCGGCGAACCGCAGCGCTTTGAACGGATTCTGAACAAAGCCAACGGAGACGTAGGGCATATTATCGGACATTATATTCCCGATTTTGAGGCCGCTGGTACTGATAACGACAGTACAGTCAAAGGATTTTCAATTCTGGCCAGCGAGGTGACTGTCTTCAAGGAAACGGAGGCGAAACTTAAACTGGCCGCATGTGTCTTTGAGAGCACGCTTGATGGTGTCCTCATCACCGATGCCGATGGGGTTATTTTGTCGGTTAACCCAGCCTTCACTGAAATAACCGGCTATGCGGCGGAAGAAGCCGTCGGACAGAACCCTCGCATGCTGCAATCTAACCGGCACGACCAGGTATTTTATGCATCCATGTGGAAGGACATTAAAACTAAGGGACGCTGGAATGGCGAAATATGGAACCGTCGTAAAGACGGCGATCTTTATCTGGAACGCATGACCATCAGCATGGTTCGCGACGAGGACGGCGAACCTATTCGCTATGTATCGGTGTTCAGCGACATTACAGCTCTTTGGCGTAAAGATGAATACATAAAGCACCTGGCTTTTCACGATGCCTTGACCGATTTGCCAAATCGCACCTTGGTAACCGATCGGATAAACCAAAAGCTTCTGCATTACAATCGTGAACAGTGCAGTCTGGCGCTGATGTTTCTCGATCTTGACGGATTTAAGCTGGTCAACGACCAGTTTGGCCATAACGTCGGGGACGACCTTTTAAAGGAGATAGCGAAAAGACTCCTGGCCCTGATACGAAAATCAGATACTGTCGCCCGCGTCGGCGGCGACGAATTCATGTTTATCTTCGACAACCCGAAAGGAAAAGACGAAATTGATTATGTCGCTAACCGTATTATCAGCTCGATTAATGAACCTATTGAGATTCTCGGTAACGTACTCCAGATAGGAGCATCCGTTGGCATTGCGATCTTCCCCGCTGACGGACATACCTGCGTTGAGTTAATCAAGAATGCCGACACGGCAATGTATGCTGCCAAACGCTCGGGCAAGAATAATATTAGTTTTTTTTCGCCTGAGAATGATTTTACACAAACGTGAACATCAACGAAGAGAAGTGGTTAATTAATTAGCCGGGGTGCAGTAACTCTCAGCTCTCATAACAAGCTGCCTACGGGTCTGTTCCGATAGTCAAAAATCACCATAATTTCTCCACATTTGTGCGATACACTAACCAGTAATTTATGAACCAGCGTACGAGACGGGGAATCTGGGAGACATGGCGCCCCGATACCACATAAAAAAGGAAGGCCGGTGCGATCCAGAATATTTATTAAGCTACTGCTAACGCTATTGGCTACGCTTGCCGTAACTGTGGTGCTGATGTTGGTTGTGGTAAACTGGTCTTTTCAGCGTGGTTTTGTCGCCTATATCCAGCAAGGTGAGACTGAACAGGTCACCGGGTTAGCCGACTTATTAAGCGAACAATACGCCAAACAGGAAAATTGGAATTTTTTACTCAACAGCCGCGGTCGCTGGCCACAAATTCTGGCATCAGCAGGCATCGAAATGCCACCTCCTCCGCACGGTTCCTCTCCTCAACGAACGCCTCAACGAGAGCCTCCGGGCGAGCAGTTCCGTGAGAGCGGCCAGCCCCTACATGATCAGCCTGCACTCAAGCCAGTCGAACGCTCGTCAACTGACTGGCCCGCGGCATCGGCACCTTTAGCCCACCGAATCAGCGTTATTGATGTTAATCGCAAACCGCTGCTCGGACCAAAAACTCTGCCTGATAATACACAGTGGATACCGGTTCAGGTTGAGGAAACTACCGTGGGCTGGTTAGGCTTGCAACCCATCGATATGGTCACTGACCAGCTCGCCCGTAGCTTTATCAACCAACAGCGCTACAGCTTTGTTTGGGTCGCCGTTTCAGTACTGCTACTGTCAGTATTAGTTGCAGCGGGTTGGGCGCGCTGGTTTTTACGCCCTATTCATAACGTTATTCAGGGTGCGAAACAATTATCAGCGGGAAACTACGAGGCCCGCGTGCAGGTAAAAGGGCATGATGAGCTGGCCGGACTGGCGTTGAATTTCAATCAGATGGCCAAGACCTTACAACGTAATGAACAACTTCGTCGCCAGTGGGTTGCCGACATTTCGCACGAGCTACGCACGCCAATCGCCGTTCTCAGTGGAGAAGTCGAAGTGTTACTCGACGGTATTCGCAAGCCCACCCACCAGCGGATATCCTCGCTCTATAACGATATTCGTTCGTTGAGCAAGCTGGTAGACGATCTGCACCAGCTTTCGCTGGCCGATCAGGGCGCCATGGAACTCTTGCTTACCGACGTGGATATCTATGCTATATCTCATGATCTGCTGTTGCTGTTTGAGCCCCGTATGCAGGAACACGGTTTAAAACTCTCTTTAGATGCCGAACCCTCTCATAACCTCTCGGTCATCGGTGATGAGCGTCGACTGATCCAGTTGATCAGTAATCTGTTAGAAAACAGCCTGCGCTACACCGATAGCGGCGGAGAGGTTCGCATTCAAATATCCACGACCGGGAATAAACTCACTCTCTGCGTTTCGGATTCGACACCAGGGGTTCCTGAATCTGATCTAAGCAAGATTTTTGACCGCCTCTACCGCGTTGATAAATCACGCAGCCGTTCTGTGGGCGGTTCGGGTCTGGGGCTTTCGATCTGCAAGACAATTGTCGAAGCTCACGAAGGACAAATCGTTGCCAAAAATGGGCCACTAGGCGGTTTGAATATCATTGTCCAATTACCGTTGAGCACAAGCCTGAAAGGTTAATGCGATGAGGAGTATGGTACGTAACTATGTCAGCCACCACTAAAACAATTCTTATTGTCGAAGATGAACATAAACTGGCCCAGCTTCTTCTGGAATATATGGAAATGGCCGGGTATCAGGCCTATTGCCTTCATGACGGTGATCAGGTGATTCCCTGGCTGAATACTCATCAGGCCGACTTGCTGATCCTGGACCTGATGTTGCCGGGCAAGCATGGGGACGTCCTGTGTCGTGAGATCCGCCGCTATTCTGATGTGCCGATTATTATGGCGACCGCTCGCGTCGAAGAGGCTGACCGGCTGAAGGGACTGGAGATCGGGGCCGATGATTATGTCTGCAAACCCTACAGTCTGAAAGAAATGGTCGCACGGGTTAAGGCAATCCTACGGCGTATGGACTCGAATTCATCGCAAGGAACCCGCCAACAGAAACTCAATAACCTGTTCGACGTCAATCCGGCGAAGATGAGCATCTCTGTTTATGACCAACCGCTAGACCTGACCCCCGTTGAATTCAGGCTCCTGGAGCATTTCATCACCTACTCAAACATCGTATTTTCGCGCGACGACCTGTTGAACGTTATCTATGATGATTACCGCCTGGTTTCGGAACGCACTGTCGATAGTCATATCAAAAACCTGCGTAAGAAAATTCATCATCATGTACCTGATCGTGAACTGATTCGGTCAATTTATGGTGCCGGTTATATCTTCGAAACGGATGCCAGCAGCAACTAATGCCTTCTGCGTAGCACCTTCAGTATCTTTATCCTCCTCGCACATATACGGTTCCACATTTCCTTCACATTCTCAGCGATCTTATTAGTTATTCTGATCTCAAATCAATGTCAGGAGATACAAAGATGATTAGTGGAATATCCGGTGCCTCAATGGCGGTCTTTCAGACTCAATCCAGCAGTAATTCTTCTTCACTGACTACCGATCAGCGCCAGCTGATTGAGGATACACTGGCTGAATTTAATGTCGACCAACTGACAGAAGCTGACGCGCTTTCCATTACCGAAACGTTTGCTGATGCGGGCATTCAACCCGGCCGTGAGATGACCCAAGCCATATCTGATGCGGGATTTGATGCCAGAACAATCGGTGATCTTGCCGGCGTTGGCGGTCCTCAGCAGGGCGGGATGCAACAAGGAGGCACACCTCCTCCACCGCCACCCCAAGGATTGAATATCAGTGATGAGATGCTGCAGTCACTGAACGACCTGCTGAATGACTACTACAGCGGAGACCTGACAGAGGAAGAGCAGGCATCGACACTTACCTCGATCACCGACATCCTCAAGGAAACCGCACCTGAAGGCGGGCTGATCAATGTGACTGCATAATTCAGAGACGACAGTTTAATATTGAAAGCGGCCAAATGGCTTTCCAGCAACATTTAAAAGATCGAAATACCGATAAGGGCAAATGTGATGAATAAACAAAAAATGCTCGTACTGACACTGGCTACGGCTTTGTTAGGGCTAGCACCAACGATCAGTTTCGGCGCAGAGAATTCGGGACAGCGTGGCCAACACCAAGGGCCGCCTCCCGAAGCTATTGAAGCGTGCAAAGACAAGCAGGCAGGCGATGAAGTGGGCTTTACCGGACGCAAGGGAGAAACACTTGAAGCCATTTGTCAGGAGCGTGACGGTAAGTTAGTGGCTATGCCAACATCAATGCCTGATCACGGCCCTCGTCAGTAGCCACAAGATCCATTCAGCGCGTTTGCGCCGATAAATGAGTTTGAACATAGCATTCAAGTGAACCTGAGTACTGATATGCTCAAACGCTATTGCTTGAGACACTGTACTAAATGACAGGTACCTGACGACTCAGACAATCTAATCGGCGCTATATTGCAACCGTATTACAGCATTACCGGTTTCAGGATAAATTGGCTCACTGATAAGACTTACCACGCTTCAGCGGTAAAAGTCAGAGAGAACACTTCCGACTTTTCATCCATCGGCCTTCAAAGCACGTTCGTTATCAACTACGGCTATTACATCTTTTAGTTTCAGCAACACAGCACTAAACAGGCATCTCTTTCCGATCCCACGCAAACACCTTACCACTGCCCTCTTTATCGAGACTATCGATAACCTTTAGCAGCTAGCTGGCTGATTGCTCTGCTGTAAATAGTTTGCCCGCCGGTACATTTTTCTGAATTGGCTGAGAAAGTGAAGTATTGACGGTACCCGACTGCAGGCTTCTGATACTTTTTTCAGGTATGAAGTGTTCGCCATGCAGTACGCCATGACAGACTATCCACGCTCAAAGAATGACAGCTAATTCCTCAATACGCGTAATAATATTATGATTTTTGTCACCTATATTTAAACGGGAAATCCTTTATTTATGCGTATTGTCGGCTACACTTTTTTTAGTTTTAAAAAGAAAATAAATGGTTCGTTTTATTGAAGTGAACTCAGTAGGCACATTTCAAATCCGGGTCTGCCTCCTGTTGATGTGGGTAAAGAGCTCTTCGTGCCACTTCATGCCTCTTCATTTATGTGGCATCAGATTGCCACAATGACCAGATCCAGGCGTTTATTAATTTGCGCATCATCTACCCAGGTTATGCCCTGTCACCCTTTAAAGAGAATAGTCTTTTATGTTTAAAGAAAAAATCAAACAGTCACTCATTAATCTCGCGACCGTGTGTCTGATGGTTTTTACAACAGGTATGTCGGTTGCTTATGCAGAAAACAATACACCTCTTTTGACCGTACTCAATTGGTCTGAGTACATCGATCCTGAGGTCGTTTCAGCATTCGAGGCAAAATATAATGTCAAAGTTCATGACGTTTATTATGAGAACGACGATGAGAGGGATAAGTTTTTGATTCAGACAGGTGGCAGTGGCTATGATGTCGGGATTGTCAGTGGTGTTATGTTGGAAACTTATAAAAAGAAAGGCTGGATTGATTCAATCAACCAACAGAATGTGCCTAACCTGCAGAATATCGATGCCGCTAAAAAAAATTCTCATGAAGGGGCGAATGGCTATAGTCTTCCTTATGCGTGGGGCACCCTGGGGATTGCCTATCGGGCAGATCTGGTGAAAAAACCAATTGAAACCTGGATGGATCTGTTTGAGCCTGAAGCGGAGTTGCATCAAAAAATCGTGATGATTAAGGGCGCAAGAGAGTTACTTGGTACTGCTTTAAATGCAAAGGGCTATTCTGTAAACAGTATGAGTAAAAAAGAGTTAGCCGAGGCAGAAGCGTTACTCTTGACTCAAAAACCGCATGTCTTCAGATATGGTCATATTGAGCTAGGTGCTGAAAGTGTATTAGCCACGGGAAAAGCACTGGCGACCATTACGTATAGCAGCGATGCACTGGTCTTAAATGAGCTAAACCCCAATATTAAATATGTCGTGCCTAAAGAGGGCAGTACTGTTTGGGTCGATCATTGGGTGGTCTTTGCAAAATCAGCCAACAAGGCGCTGGCGCATCAATTCCTTAATTTTATCAATGAAGCGAAAATCGCGGCACAAAACGCAGAATACCTTTATATTGCAACGCCAAACCTTGCGGCCGCAGAGTTTCTTTCAGAGGAGTTTCTCGAAGATTCAATAATCCACCCGCATGCAGAACAATTAAAGAATTTGGAAGCGTATCACCAGCTCCAGGGCAGAGCGTTAAGAACGCGTAGCCAGATTTACAATCGGGTTTTGAATTAACGAGCCTGATTGGTAATGAATCAGCTACGAAGCAAATTGTTGGCGTTAATACTGCCTATGGTGATAGTGCCTATCATGCTGTTTGGTTTGATTTCGAGCCAGCGAATAGCGAGCATTGCACATGAGAATATTGAAACCCATATTCTCAACTATGCCAGTCAAACGCAGCGCCTGATAGAAAATCTTTTATCTGTTGGCCAGTCAAATCTGGAACTGTTTGCACAGCATGACCTGATCACTCAGTATGCACTTGCAGCGGAAAACGAACGCTATAACCTATTGCACCCTATTATCCTCAATACTTTTCACGCGTTTCATAATGCTTATCCGGAATATTCGGAGATTCGCTTTATTTTGCCGGATGGTTATGAAGATGTCCGTTATTCAAATAATAGCCGGAATATAACCGAAGAAGAATTGAATCACCCGGCGATTCAGCAGTTAAATCGACTAGGGGTTAACAGCACTTTTTTGTTTAGCATCAATCCAGACAACCAACAGCCTGTTGTATATTTTGCGCGCAACATTATCTTAAATGACTTTTCCAAGGACGGTTATGATAAAAAACCGCAATTAAGAGGTTATCTGCTATTGACGACTTCTTTAGATGAGCTGCAGCAGCATCTTAATAGAATGGCTGCGGATTCACAGATACAATTTATGATAGTTGATCAGCAGCATGATCCGCTGCTGATTTCACAATTGACAGACAATCAAGATTCAGCCATCGGGTCCTGGCCTGTTGAACGATTAAAGCACACGCTTAAAAACTTATCCTTTATGACTAACGATGCCAAACAATACGATGAACTGCATGTAGAACTTATGCGGGTCGTCTATGATATTAAAGCGTTGCCAATGGATAATGAGTTTCTGCTCATCGCTGCTTACCCGCAGTCACTGTATTTACAGGAAGGCTCGCAGCTTCAAAAAGGTTTATTAGTATTGGTTGTGTTGTCTATTCTGATACTGTCTTTTTTTCTGATACTTGGTCTTAAACGCTTTGTATTGTCGCCGCTCGCTATGCTCAATCACGCCACGCAGCGGATCGGCGAGAACAATCAGGAAGTTATTATTCCTGTCAAAACAGCAGATGAACTGGGCCTGTTAGCACGTTCGTTTGAAAGCATGAATAAAAAACTTTTATTTGCAACAAAGAATCTGAAAACACAGGCCTATACTGACAGTTTAACCGGCTTACCTAATCGCCTGATGTTCCATGACTACCTGGGTCGATTATTGGCACGCTCTAAACGAAATAATAGCCAGTTCGCCTTACTATTTATCGACCTGGATGATTTTAAAGTCGTGAATGATAGCCTCGGACATAACATGGGAGACATCTTACTAAAAAGCTTTGCCCAGCGGATCAGTGCTTCGATAAGAGTGGAGGACTTTATCACCTCATCTCTTAGCGAGGAGGCTAACGATTTTATTGCCCGATTGGGTGGCGATGAATTTATTGTGGTGCTACATGATGTCAAAAAAAGTAATGATATTACTGTCGTTGCCCAGCGGATTATTCAAGCGCTCTCCCAGCCCATTATGCTGAATGATTATGAACATTATGGCTCAACCAGTTTAGGTGTTTCGGTTTATCCGCATGATGGCCATACCATGGAGGGCTTGATTAAAAATGCGGATATCGCCATGTACCATGCCAAAGCCCTGGGCAAAAATACTTTCCAGTTTTACTCTAAAGAGTTGGGGGAAGAGCAAGAGGAAATCAATCGGCTAGAAGCAGAGTTGCGCAAGTCGATTCAAGCCAAAACGGGCTTACAATTGCGCTTTCAACCTAAAATTGCACTTAATCCGAATCGCGTTGGTGGGTTTGAAGCGCTGATTCGTTGGACATTGGAAAACGGGGATACCGTCAAACCCGAAAAAATGATCTATGTGGCAGAACAACGAAATCTGATTGTGCCTTTAACCGAATGGATTGTGGATGAGGCTTGCCGGCAAAATGCCTTATGGCAGAAAAACAACCTGATTAAGGTACCGGTTGCGGTCAACTTTTCGGGTACCCATATTGTGCGGGAAGACATCAGTGAAATGATTGTATCGGCATTAACACGGCATGGATTGAAAGCTGAATATTTTGAAGTAGAAATGACTGAATCGAGTGTAATCGACTCGTCTAAAGGTATCTTAGAGAGTTTAGAAAAAATTCGTGCCTTGGGCATGAGCATTGCGGTGGATGATTTTGGAACCGGGTTTTCATCCTTAAGTTATTTATCAAATTTTCCGATTACTACCGTGAAGATTGATCGTAGTTTTGTGAATAAAATTAACCAGGGCAATCACTCGGCCATTGTAACCGCAATTATTCACATGTCGCATGCGCTAGGGCATAGCGTCGTTGCAGAAGGGGTTGAGACCCAGGAGCAGCTGGATTTTCTGGTGCAGGAAAATTGTGACTACATCCAAGGATTTTTCTTTAGTAAACCTTTGCCGGCTCATGAGATAGAAGCCTATTTAGAAAAATTCTCCGCTTAAGGGGGCGAACCACCCGATTAGAAATATAAATTCCTATTCCTATTACTATTCCTATAATTCAAGCGTCTTACCGCTCAGGACGGACCCATGCCATAAGGCCACCCTGAGACTAAGATCACATCATTGCATCAAACTATTTGTGACAAACTATTTGTGACAATATCAGATTTAAGCCATATTTTGTTTGATCAGCTGATGCATCATATCAATATGCATCTGGCTGTCATTTAAGCAGGGGATGTAATCGTAGGTCTCACCGCCGGCATCAATAAAGTAGGCTCTGTTTTCAACCTCTATCTCTTCAATTGTTTCCAGGCAGTCAGAGGAAAAACCCGGACAGATAATAGCGACGCGTTTCACGCCTTGCTCCGCTAGCGATTTAAGCGTGACATCTGTATAGGGCTGCAACCATTTTGCCTTACCGAATCTCGACTGAAAACTGCTGATAACATGCTCATTATCTAACCCTAATGCCTCAACCACTAAGCGAGTCGTCTGCATACAAAAACAATAGTAAGGATCGCCTTGTTCAAGATAGCGCTGCGGCGTGCCATGATATGAAAATATCAAGCGTTCGGGCATGCCGGACTGCCTGATATAGTTTGTTATCGACTGACTGATAGCGTTTACATATTCAGGGGTCTGGTGATAACCATTAATAAAACGGATGGAGGGAACCCAGCGGTAGCTTTGTAATTCTCGCGCAATGGCGTCAAAAGTAGAACCTGTCGTAGCAGCGCAGTATTGTGGATAAAGCGGCAGTACTGTTATATCACGTACATTTTGTTCAGCGAGTGATTTGAGCGCACTTTTAATCGACGGGTTTCCATAGCGCATTCCTATCACCACCGGTAACTGCCCTTCAGCATACTCAGTATCGAGCTGCTGCTGTAGCGCTGCTCCCTGTCGCTTAGTGATAGCTAATAAGGGAGAACCTTCATCTGTCCATACTGATGCATATAATTTAGCTGAGCTTTTAGACCTGAAGGGTAAAATAAATAGGTGTAAAATCATTAGCCATAGTAAACGGGGTATCTCAACCACCCGATGGTCACTTAAGAACTCTTTAAGGTAGCGCCGTAATGCGGTTGGTTCAGGAGCATCGGGTGTGCCGAGGTTAACCAGTAATATACCTTTTTTAGGCTTAGGGCCTTTGTGCTCATATTCTGTCTGACCTTGAAAGCTCATGTGGTTCTCTTTATGAAAGGTGAAAAGTTAAAGTGAAGAATTAAGGTGAATAGTTAAGGTGAATACTAAAACAAAAAGTATCAGCTGGATAAAGATTAAGCCGGTATCTCTTTGCCGTCCCACGCAAACACCTTGCCACTGTCTTGTTTATCGAGATTATCAATAACCTTTAACAGGTAGCTGGCCGACTGTTCTGCTGAGAATAATTTGTCTGACGGTACATTTTTCTGAAATGGCTCAGAAAGTGAAGTATTCACAGTGCCCGGATGCAGACCGGCAACTATCAGATCGGGGTAACGCACGCGGCATTCAATCGCCAGCCCCTTTAACATCATATTCAACGCGGCTTTACTGGCGCGATAGCTGTACCAGCCACCAAGGCGATTATCGCTGATGCTTCCAACCCGCGCAGAAAGTGCTGTAAAGGCGGTCTTGTTATTTTTATTCATATAGGGCAAAAAGTGTTTCGCTACTAACATTGGCCCGAGTGTATTTAACTGAAATACCTCTTCAAAGCTCTCAGGCTCAAGGCTTCTGATACTTTTTTCAGGCGTGAAGTTTTCGCCATGCAATACGCCGGTTGCCACAATAACTACGTCCAGGCGGGTTTTACCTAACGCGGCAGCTGCATCGGCTATGCTCTGTTCGTTAGCATAATCCAATGGCGAATAACTTAGATTTTCAATAGCAGACAGCGCATCCGGACAGGTTCTTGAATAGGCGTATATATAACCGATACCAGGCATATTGGTTAACTGCTGAATCAATGCCTGGCCAATGCCGCCGGTAGCGCCAATAACGGCGACTTTAAGCGACGCATCCTGATTATTAAGCAACCCCATATTATCTACTCTTGTTGATTATTCAGATAGTGTGCAAACAAGGCATGCACGTTGACTGACGCATTCAATCGCGCCGCCATCAGATATAAACCTGCCATTTTACGATGTAAAAAGAGCACATCGGGCGGCGGTGTATGCCAGGCATCAGGGTCGCCACTGACGCTTAAGCCGCGAGCCTGAATCCGTTTCGCCAGATCAGATTGTCCAAAAGCATAGTCACCGTTATAGCGCAGCGGTTCTGCCGCCATCATAAAGATATCTGATACCACTTCCCGGTTAGCCACTTTCATACCGTTCTGAAAAAAGCCTAATTCATGCAATGCTGTATCTAACGCTTGTCTGTCTTGTTTAACGGTAGCACACATCGCATTTCGGTATTTCTGTACAAAATCCGGATCAAAAACCCTGACCGCACCAAAATCTAATAATACCAGTTTATGCTGGTCAGCCTGATAAAGGTAATTCGCCAGATTAGGATCGGTTTGTACGCATTTAAAATCGAATAATTCAGCAAAAAAAAGGCTGAAAATCAATGACATTATATCTGTGCGCTTCTCAGCAGACATCGAGCGCAGAACATCCAGTGAATCCCCTGCAACATAGTCCATAGTTAATATTTCAGTGGTAGAAAGGTCGGCATGAAATGTCGGTACAATCAGATCAGCATTGCGCTTAAAAGATTGCAGGTGCTGCCGATAAGCATCAAGGTGAGCGCCTTCGGCCAAGTAATCGGCTTCCTGTTTCAATTGCTGGCGAGCTTCATCCAGTATCGGCTGCAAATCCAGTGTTTTAGGAATAAGCCCCGTCATACGTAACAAGCTGTAAACGTTATCGATATCGCTGTCGATACTTTGACGCACGCCGGGATATTGCACCTTGATGGCCAGATGACGGCCTTGTGTGCAGGAGGCTTCGTGAACCTGCCCTATCGAGGCCGCGGCCAGCGGTTCAAATGAGAAACGACTGAAGCGCTCATTCCAGTCTTCGCCCCAATGACGCTCCAGTACCATCACCAGTTGCGACATCGGCATAGTCACGGCATCGGAGCGCAGCCGTTCCAGTATCGAAGCGAGTTCATCGGGCAGCAAACTCCCTGAATCCATCGACAACAACTGCCCCATTTTCATCGCCGCTCCGCGCATGGTGGACAATTTATCAGCCACCTGATGAAGGTTTTTTGGCGTTAGCAGCAGATCGGAGATAACCGGTTTTTTACCCTGAACCAAGTGCCTGCCACCTTCCAGCACAACATTACCGGCAATCCGTCCGGCTAATGATCCCATGCGTGCCAGACGAGACACTCTCGATTGAGGTACTGCCGCGCTTTTTCGGTTTTGTGAGTTACTCATCAGCTACACCAGCGGGCAGATGCTGTTCAATCATGTTAACCACTGTCGGATCATTCGGTATGATATGACTCTTAAAACTGGCCAGCATATTTCCATCCGGAGCAATCAAATATTTATGAAAGTTCCAACCCGGATACTCACCTGCCATTGCTGCCAGTTGCTGATAAAATGGCGATGCGTTTGCCCTGGCTGCATGAATCTTTTCAAACATCGGAAAATTGACACCATAAGTTAGCTGACAAAAATCTTTTATCTGCTTTTCGCTTCCGGGTTCTTGTCCGGCAAAATCATTGGAAGGGAACCCAAGTACAACAAACCCCTTATCCTTATAGCGTGAATATAGCGATTCCAGGCCATCATACTGAGGCGTAAACGCACACTTGCTGGCGGTATTCACAATCATGATCAGTTTTCCGCCATAGGCATCACACAAATTAACCTGCTGCTCTTGCCCCAGCTTCTTGAAGTTGTAGTTTAAGGCCTGCATCAGCTCTGCAGAACATGCCTGCGAACCCACCTTGATTTCCTTCTGGGCTGTTGAATAAGGGGATAGCGTTAACATCGCAAGCAACATTAAGATGGGCAATGGCATGATCCATTTCATGTGAGTCTCCAATGAGCGTTTTCAGGACTTATCCCCCTTCTACGTCATCTGTGACAGATCGGATCTGATAAGGATCTACTAAAGTGTAAATTCTGAAGATAAAAATCATAACCCACTTACGGGAGTGGCCCCTGCAGAGCCACAGAAACAACTTATCCGGCCAGGTTCTCTGTACGCGAATGGCAGATGGTTACTGTCGCATTGGCATTCAACAGCATAGCGGCCATCGGTTTACCCAGAATAGGACTGCGCCCCAACACCACAGCATGCATTAGTTTTCATCTGCACATAGGTTGCAGAAGAAGGGTCATCACCCACTATAAATAGTGACTAAGACAGGTTGTAACCTCCGGCATCCTGCCGGTTTTTCACAGCGGCTTGCAATGGTTGCTCACAACTATTAGCCAGTGCCTTCCCATCCAAAATCACTGCAGACATCAATCAAACCTATCATTATTCTTGCTATAACACTTATAAAAACTTCTCGAGAAATTTCTTCGCTTGGCGGCCGTCAACTGGCCGACAATTCATTTTGTATTCCTCGATCATCGGTTAAATTTTTCATGCAGCTCTTTCAGTGCCGCATGGGAACAAGCAGCCTGAACTACTGATTGGCGAGGGTTCAGGCTTTCAGGATCTGATCGCCAATCCGCTCCAGAGACTCAACAACCAGTGTCGGTGTCACCTCCCAGTCATCAAACAATGAGGATTCACTGCGCTTAACCCACGCGGCTTT
>NZ_JBFIIH010000074.1:0-20610 GCF_041601355.1 Neptunomonas sp. | reverse complement strand
TCTTTACATGTATGAAATTTCATATATATAATATTTCATATATGTTTTCTTTAGCGATAATCAAGGCCTCAATATGAATCCAGTACAGTTTTACAAATGCCTAGCTGACGAGACCCGACTGAAATGCGTACTACTTATTGAGCATGAAGATGAGCTATGTGTTTGTGAGCTAATTGAAGCCCTGCAAGAAATCCAACCTAAGATTTCCAGGCACCTCGCTCAGTTACGTCAGTGCGGTCTGCTGGTGGATCGTCGACAGGGGAAGTGGATTTTTTATCGTATTAATCCTGCACTGCCTGAGTGGAGCAAAAAAATCATCACTGAAACAACGTTAAGTAACTCAGTTTTTCTTAAGGAAAGTCTATCGAACTTAAGCGATATGGGTGATCGTCCTGAAAGAATGGCAGTTTGCTGCTAAATAACTTCAGCTATACACATATGAGAATTCATATGTTTTTTTGACTTTTAAAAAGGAAAACAACATGGGTATTTTTGAACGCTACCTCTCCCTATGGGTTGCTCTGTGCATATCTGCTGGTGTTCTTCTCGGCTATTGGATACCAGGAATTTTCTCTATCATTGCCAAGCTGGAAGTCGCCCATGTAAACCTGGTCGTTGCCGTGCTCATTTGGGTAATGATTTATCCCATGATGGTTCAAATAGATTTTTCCAAGATAAGAGATGTCGGCAATAAGCCGCGAGGCCTTGTCCTTACTCTCGTCATCAATTGGCTGATAAAACCATTTACGATGGCTGCGTTGGGATGGTTGTTTTTCAAAGTGCTATTTATTGATTATGTTGATCCCGAATCAGCGAGTGAATATATAGCAGGCATGATTTTACTGGGTGTTGCCCCTTGTACTGCGATGGTATTTGTATGGAGTCAACTGACTAAAGGTGACGCTAACTACACACTGGTACAAGTGTCTGTAAATGACATTATCATGATTTTTGCGTTTGCACCGATCACTGCTTTTTTGCTAGGCGTTAGTGACATTAGTGTTCCATGGGAAACCTTGTTGATATCGGTGGTGCTTTACGTTCTTTTACCGTTACTTGCTGGAATTATTACCCGTCATCATCTTGAGAAAAATAATGACGGTGAACAGATTAGCTCATTTCTATCCACTGCAAAGCCTTGGTCTATTGTTGGCTTATTAGGAACGGTTATTCTGTTGTTTGGCTTTCAGGCACTGAGAATTCTGGAGCAACCACTAATTATAATGTTGATAGCAATTCCATTATTAATTCAAACCTATGGGATTTTTGCAATAGCATACGGTGCAGCCAAAGTATTGAAACTGCCTTATAACATCGCGGCCCCGGCTTGCATGATCTCCACATCTAATTTTTTTGAACTCGCCGTTGCTGTGGCTATATCGCTGTTTGGCTTACATTCAGGCGCAGCGTTGGCCACAGTTGTTGGCGTATTAGTTGAAGTTCCGGTGATGCTCTCTCTCGTTTACTTTGCGAATAAGACGCAGCATTGGTTTGCTCTGAATAAATAGCATGTAGTTCCAGCTGATTGATAAGGAGTTCGTATGAAAGCAAATCGAAATGCACAGCGTGTATTCGAAGAGATGGAGTGGCAATAATGACAGCGTTTATAGGGGACTTTAAGTCATGTTAGGAATTTTTAGTGATTTTGCGAGTTGGCTTGCCTATAGCATTCTAGGGCTATCGCCTGAAACCAAATTAGGTGATGCCGTACATTTTTTTGTCGAAGATGTTAGTAAAATTTTCGTATTGCTGATTTTTATGATTTACGTGATAGCGCTTATGCGTGCCTCACTGAATGTGGAAAGAGTACGTGATTACTTAGCCAGGAAGCATCGGGGGGTGGGTTATTTGATGGGATCAAGCTTTGGTGCTATTACCCCATTTTGCTCTTGCTCTAGTATCCCTGTTTTTCTGGGTTTTACCTCTGCTGGCATTCCCGTGGGTATCACAATGGCATTCCTGATCACCTCTCCACTGATTAACGAAGTGGCAGTGCTCTTACTGATGAGCTTATTGGGCTGGAAGTTTACCGTACTCTACGTAGTTATCGGCATGTCTGTTGGAATTCTGGGGGGCTTATTTCTTGATGCGATTAAAGCCGAAAGATGGTTACAGTCCTTTGCTGCAAAAGCTCTGGAGAGAGGACAATCTCAGGAACTGACCGACTCTGTAGCTAAACCTAAAAAACTTTCAATGAAGGAACGCCATCAATTCGCAAAAACTGAATCTTTTGAAATATTTGGCCGAGTCTGGATATGGGTGATTATTGGTGTTGGTTTGGGGGCCGCTTTGCACGGTTTTGTACCCGATGGTTGGATTCAGGAACATTTAGGAGACCGCCAATGGTGGTCTGTGCCTGCGGCGGTAATGCTTGGAATACCGCTTTACTCTAATGCGACGGGTGTAATTCCCGTGATGGAGAGCCTAATCGTCAACGGCTTACCTATTGGCACAACATTAGCATTTTGTATGAGTACAGTAGCTGCCAGTTTTCCGGAATTCATTTTGCTCAAACAAGTGATGCAATGGAAACTATTAGCAACACTGTTTGCGTTACTTTTGGTTGCTTTTACCTTAGTCGGTTGGTTGTTTAATTTCTTCACTCCATTTCTATAAAGGATAAAACTATGAAAAACATACAAGTACTGGGTAGCGGTTGTGCAAAGTGCATAAAGACAGCAGAAATAATTTCCGAAACAGCTCAAGCATTATCAATCAATGTAAATGTAATAAAAGAGACTAATCCCGAAGTTATCATGGGTTATGGCGTGATGAGCACACCTGCGGTAGTGATCGATGAAAAGCTTATTCATTCCGGATCTATACCCCAGGCATCCCAAGTCAAAGAATGGTTAGGGCGGGAGTAAATTTTTCACTCTTATTCGACAGTCGGCCCCCTTAACAAGGGGGCTTCTTAAATACTAGTAGTCCTGGCACCCAGCTAACTGGCTTATAAATTCGCGCATGATAAAAGTGACAGAATATGACCCATCAACATACTCACACCACTAACTATGGTCGATTGTTCGGCCTAGGTATCGCTCTGAATATTGGCTATGTTTTGCTAGAGCTTTCGTTTGGATGGCACATTAACTCTCTCGCGTTACTGGCCGATGCTGCGCACAACGTGGGAGATGTTGCTGGTTTGTTGTTGGCGTGGATAGCTGTGGCTATGGGCAATATCAAAGCCAATCAGCGTCATACTTTTGCTTGGAAAAAAGCATCCATTCTCGCCAGTTTTTTAAATGCAGCGATTTTACTATTGGCGATGGGGGCATTGGCCTGGGAGGCTATCTCTCGATTTGGTCAAGCCCATACTGCGCAACCTGAAACCATTATTTGGGTGGCCAGTGTAGGTGTAATAATTAATGCTGTTACTGCGGGACTCTTTATAAAAGGCAGTCAGTCTGATCTGAATATTAAGGGGGCATTCTTGCATATGGCCGCTGATGCGTTGGTATCACTGGCTGTGGTTATATCTGGCATCCTTTATATCTTTTGGCCACTCTCCTGGTTAGACCCAATGATGAGTTTAATTGTCGCAATGGTAGTGGTCTTGAGCACATGGTCATTATTTAAGCGCTCCACTCACCTTTTATTTGAAGGTGTACCTGATGACATTAACCCTAAATCTGTTCGTGATGCGCTAATTGCCCATCCCCAAGTTCAACAAATCCATGACTTACATATATGGGCTATGTCTACAACTGAAAATTCTCTGAGTGTACATCTTGTTATCAATCAACCCGATGACAATTCATTTGAATTACTCGAAGAAATTAAAGAGCTAATTCGTCATCAGTTTAAAATTTCACATGTCACCATTCAGATAGAATCATTGGGTTTTGCAGAACAATGTTCTTCCTTGTCCTGTACCTTCGACCCACAACCATTATCTGGTCAAAATGCTCAAATATTGGAGATTACTTGAAAGCGGAACTAACGGCTTCGATGTCATGGCGAAGGGCCAATCTTTATGCCCAAAAGCACTGACACTGCCGCCATCATCTTAATTTAATTCACACACATTATTTTATCTGAGGTATTTATGACAATTAAAGTTGGTATTAATGGTTTTGGTCGCATGGGACGACTGTCATTTCGTGCAGCATTCGATTGGGAAGATGTGGAGTTTGTGAAAATTAATGACCCGGCGGGAGATGCCCCAACACTCGCACACCTGATTACGTTTGATTCAGTTCATGGACGTTGGCACCATGAAGCCAGTACAGAAGGTTCTGATATTATTGTTAATGGCGCACGTATTTCCTGTACTCAAAACATCGCCATTGAAGATACAGACTGGTCTGGTTGTGACGTGGTAATAGAAGCATCAGGAAAGATGAAAAAAGCAGCGTTACTTCAAGCATACCTTGATCAAGGGGTGAAGCGCGTAGTAGTAACGGCTCCCGTTAAAGAAGATGGCGTGCTTAACGTAGTAATGGGAGTTAACCATCACCTTTATGACAAGCAAGCACATCCTATTGTTACTGCTGCATCCTGTACCACTAACTGCTTAGCACCTGTTGTGAAGGTTATTCATGAAAACCTGGGGATCAAGCATGGATCAATGACAACCATTCACAACATTACAAATACTCAAACAATTCTGGACGCCCCGCATAAAGATTTGCGTCGTGCCCGTGCATGCGGTATGAGCATGATACCCACAACAACAGGATCTGCGACTGCCATAACTCATATCTTCCCTGAGTTAAAAGGTAAGCTGAATGGGCATGCAGTACGAGTTCCTCTTGCTAATGCCTCTATCACAGACTGCGTATTTGAGGTTGAGAGAGCAACCACTATTGAAGAGGTAAATCAGTTTCTGAAAAGTGCTTCTGAGAAGGAACTTGACGGTATCTTAGGTTATGAAGAAAGGCCTCTGGTTTCGATTGATTACAAAACCGATCCTCGCTCAAGCATCATTGATGCATTGTCGACCATGGTGGTTAACGGTACGCAAGTGAAGCTATACGCTTGGTATGATAACGAATGGGGATATGCCAACCGTACTGTAGAGCTTGTAAAATTTATTGGATTAATGGACCAGGAGTAATTCATGGGTGTACTGGCAGGGCTCCCCCCTCAAGTTCGACAATACTTAATAGTCACAGGTAATTATTGGGCTTTTACACTGACTGATGGTGCTTTGCGGATGCTTGTAGTACTGCATTTCCATCAATTAGGGTACAACCCGTTACAGATTGCTTTTTTATTCCTGTTCTATGAGGTTTTTGGCGTTATTACTAACCTTGTGGGGGGGTGGTTAGGAGCAAGAGTAGGTCTGACCAGAACTATGAATATTGGTCTGGCTATGCAAATTATAGCCTTATCCATGTTACTGGTGCCTGCCAGCCTGCTTACCGTCCCCTGGGTTATGGCTGCTCAAGCGTTGTCAGGTATCGCAAAAGACTTAAATAAAATGAGCGCTAAAAGCTCAATTAAATTGCTCGTACGTAAAGATGATCAAAGCACCTTATATAAGTGGGTAGCCATACTGACAGGTTCAAAAAACACGCTTAAAGGAGTGGGGTTTTTTCTGGGTGGAGCCCTCTTAACCTTTTTGGGCTTTCAAGGGGCTTTGGCAAGCATGGTGGTAGGCTTGTTTATCGTATGGATATTTAGCCTGTTGATGCTTAAAAAAGACATGGGTAAAGCTATAAGCAAACCCAAATTCAGCCAGATTTTTTCAAAAAGTTCTGCCATAAATCGTTTATCCGCTGCCCGAATGTTTCTATTTGGAGCCAGAGATGTATGGTTTGTCGTTGCCTTGCCTATTTATTTAGCGAACACTTTTCAGTGGGACCATTGGATGGTTGGAGGATTTCTAGCGATTTGGGTTATTGGCTACGGAATTATCCAGTCAATTGCCCCGTTATTAACAGGTAAAAAAACAGGCATTCCTCCTGATGGAAAAGACGCATTTATTTGGGCAATAGCTTTACTATTTATTCCGATCACAATCGGAATACTCCTACAAAATAACATATACCCTTCCATAAGCCTGATTACAGGTCTACTAATCTTTGGAGCCGTATTTGCAATCAATTCATCCATCCATAGCTACTTGATTGTTAGTTATGCAAAAGAAGATGGGGTATCACTTGATGTTGGCTTCTATTACATGGCTAATGCTATGGGAAGACTAATCGGTACTGTGTTATCGGGATATGTTTTTCAAGTTGCGGGCCTTACAATGTGTTTGTTGATTTCGGCGATGTTTATTGCAATAACATCCGTGATCTCGCTTAAGCTACCAAAACATAAAGATTTTTAGAAAAATGGGAAGGATGCGTAATGCTTGTTCTAACAGCCGGGGTTGCAGCAGACCGGAAACGGTATCGTCATGTCACTTCAAAACTGCGATCCCCCCTCACCTGCTCCACCGAAAGATTGATACATTTGTAGAAGCTAAAGGCCCCGCTTGAGTCCAGCTTGTATGAAAACTTCTTTAAACCAGTAGGGCGCATTTTTGCTGAGGGGGTACTGCATGAATAGATTCATTACACAGGCGATGCCCGCTCTCAAGCGCCATAATGACTTCCGCAACCTTGATTCAGATGCAAAATGTCATACTTGTTCTCATGTTCTCAAAGGGTCGGTGAAATCAATTTAAAAGATTGGGAGAGTATAGGAAGTATTAGTACCCACACAATTCTATTAATCTACTACAAGACCCAGGCTACAGATAAACGCGAATAATACTAGCGTCGATTTTGACGGTAGCGAAACGGCGGATAGTACTGAACAGATTATTGCTTTAATTAATTAACCAATAAAACAAGATCCCGAAATAAAACGGGTGTTTATTGAAGCTAAAAACGAAATAGCCAGTCAGTAACCTGTTTAGTTTTTTTTCTCCGTGCGTTCTATCAACTCTTCAATTTTTTGCGCGAGCACATCCCAGATAGCCATAGGTCCTGCGCTCCGGATGGAATCTTCACGCCAGTGATCCAGAGACATTCTCTTGAATTTTTCGGTGTCTTCAACCATCTTCGCTTTTTGCTCTAAATATTCATTGAGCTCGGTTTTGATATGATGATCGTCACCCAAATCTTTTGTAGCTTCGTTGGCACGAACTATGAGTTCATCAATATGTTTGCTGCGAGACTCGTACTCGCGAATGTGTTGCTCCACTAACTGTTCTTTGGTGGTCATGTTTTAGACTCCCTATGGGAACATTTTTACAATAAACCAGAAGGTACTAGTAAAATACAATCTACTAAAGATTCAGGGTGCTGGCAATCGACAAGCTATTATATTGCCATCTTAGGAAACCCTTATAAGGGACATTAATAATCAGCGGACAGCTAAAGCGACAGGCTGCTTTAGACGTTAATGACCGCCGTGGAGCGACAGCTGCCATGGTCTTTCGGGGATTCAGATGACGGAGGATGCACGCGATTGGGATTCAACAGTCACAACGCTATCCATTTTAAGACGGCAAACTTAAAAAATTTTTTAAGCGGGAATGTTTGAGGTTACGACGATAAATAGCAGTGCCACCATCTTCGTAGTATTACTACAAAAATACTGATTATGCAGACATATGTGGATTTGATGCAGTATAAGTTTGCATAAAATTGAGAGATAAAGCAGCCTGTCGAAATGTTACCTTATTTAATATTCGAATGCGTTCGATAATGAGTCTGTGCTGTAGATCAGCGACCTCTTAATAAAATCAGATCAAGCGTTTTGGCAGATCCGTGCCAAAAGCGGACTAATCTTCCTGCTGATAGGTAAGCTCTGCTTTATGTGCGTTTATGTACCGTATGGTAATCTTGGCCCTTTTGGCATATATTATGAGGCCAATGGCAACACTAATGGATTTATGTTTCATTACAAGGAAGCTAAAAATGTTTTCAAATCATAATGTTACTTCTCTTTTTTTAAATAGTTCATTTTTTCGTGTCGGCCCTCTAATAACTGTTATGAGGCCAACGGCCTCTTAAACGGGCTGTTAAATGGCACAACAAAAATCTTTACATCATTTGAGATATAAACCCCATTCCATATGGAATAATTCACCTAAAAAATAATAACTATTACCTTAAAATCGGACAATTATGGCTACAAAAACTTTTGCAACGAGAATGACTTGTTTTTCATTAGTATCGGCTATTGAAACAGATCTAAGAAATGTAATCGGAAGCATGAACTCCTCAAATAAGTTTGAGATACCTTCAGATGTTACTGAACATGCAATGCTTCGTTACAAATCTCATTTCAATGAGGAATTCAATGACGATGATTCTTTAGAAAATCTTCTTGAATTTAGCGATTTTTCAGATCTTTCAAAAATTTTGTCTAAAAATAAAATAAGACAAACTAGTTTTTCCAGTCAAGAATTGGCAGAAATAACCAATGGTCTTAACAGGCTAGTACAGGCAAGAAATAGAGTTTGTCATTCTCGGCCTTTAGAATACAACGATATAAATGAGTTGAGTGATTTTTGCACAGG
Organism: Neptunomonas sp.; assembly: GCF_041601355.1. Lineage (GTDB taxonomy): Bacteria > Pseudomonadota > Gammaproteobacteria > Pseudomonadales > Balneatricaceae > Neptunomonas. The sequence goes on along the minus strand of NZ_JBFIIH010000074.1, from coordinate 12,146 downwards.
CTTAATAGAGGTAGGTTCTCGGCACTGGTGGAGTAACATAAACGAAGCCTTGAACAACCTTGAAAATCCATCATTTGCACTTTCACTACAAATACCTTCATATTGGAGTAATACAAATACATCTGTCATCAATAACCTACCTCTTCCTGAGTTTGATGACACAGGTTTCCTTGGAAGAAAGGACGAAAGAAACGCCATTAAGGAATTAATATACTCACACACTCGTGTTATTTCTGTAATTGGAGAAGGCGGTGTTGGTAAGACTGCATTGGCTTTAAGATGCTTATATGATGTTTTAGAAAATTGTGAGTCCTCAAATGATAGTGCTTTTGAAATAATAATTTGGGTAACCCTTAAAGCGAACCGATTAACTTCATCTGGAGTAATTCAGCTGAGAGATGCTATTGTAAGTAGCCTTGGCTTATATCAAGATGTTGGAAAAAAATTAGGAATTAATATAGATAGTGATATAGATGATCTCCTATCAGAGATTTCTCTATACATGAAAGAGTTTAAAATACTTTTATGTATAGACAACCTAGAAACTATTGAGAAAAAAAATGTAAGGAGATTCCTTGCTGAGATACCTGAAGGATCAAAAGTTCTTATTACAACTCGAGTAGGATTAGGGGAGGTTGAATACCGTTATAAACTCGACAGCCTAGACTCAAAATCTTCTATAGATTTGATAAGAAATCTATCGAAACTTTTAAATATTGAGTCCCTAAAAAAGAAGAATAATACATTATTAAAAGAACTAGCAAGGCGACTTCATCACAACCCATTATTAATAAAATGGTACGTTTTAAGTATAGGGTCAGGCCAGACTCGTGGTGATATCTTAAACAAAGAATCTATTTCTTACCAGGATGCCTTAAAATTCTGTTTTCAAAACCTATATGAACGGCTTAGTGAAACAGAACTTGAGATAATTAAAACAATTACTTGTCTCAGGAACAGTGTCTCAGCTGTAGAGTTACGTTTTTTCCTAAGTGAGAAGAATGAGCTTGATATAGTTGAAGCTCTTCACAACTTGAATAATTCAAGCATGTTGAAATCAGAGGTTTCATCAAACAATCAGGACGATGAAATAAGGGTTTATACACTTACAAATATTGCTAATGATTATCTTACCTCAGTAGCTAAAATAGAGGACAGCTTTGTCGCAACAGTAAGGAAGAGAAATAGAGAACTTAAGCAGCACATCCAAGAAGGAATTATGGACTACAACCACTACCATTTGGATGTAACCCATATACATGCGTCAAATAAGGATGAAAAGATTTGTGCAGTATATTTAAAGAGAGCTTTAAAAACATATAGATCCAATGAGGATATTGATTCTGCTTTGGATCTTATAAAAAAAGCCAAACAAATGATGCCTGAGTTTTCTGAATGCTATCGAATAAGTGCTTATTTATTGAGCAGTAATCCTTACAAAGCTGAATCTGAGTATGAAAGCGCTATAGAATACAATCCCAAATCCATAATTGCATATTACTCATACAGCCAGTTTTTGATGAAACAAGAAGAATACCCTCTTGCATTAATTCAGATAAACAACGCTATAGAGCTAAACTCTAGTGACAACGTACTTTTATCATTTAAAGCACTAATTCAAACACGAACAGGTGAGTATGCTGATGCTATCTATCTCTACGAGCGTATATTTCCTGAGCAAAGTATTAGCCAACACAGAAAATTCAGAATAAGCACTTATCAACAAATAATCGATTGCTACAAGCGATATGCAGGAAGGTTGATAGCTGACAACGATTATCCAGAAGCTGAAGCTAAACTTACTCGTGCACTGGAAATTTTCAGCAATGCATTCAATACATCAAATTTTGATGAAAGGATGTTGTCATTTTACTGCAAATTGCTATGCGAAATCGATAAAATTGACTGTTTCAATCATAATGTAAAACTCGGTTGTATGGCCATAAGCGCCATTGAACCTTTTATTAATTCACTCAGTGTCTACCATAAAATAAAACTTTCTAATGAAATAAAGATAGCTTCGGATAGAATAAATTCTGAAAACAAAGATAAGTGGTTAGATATTGCATCTCAGATGAGTGACAGTACAGATGATATAGGTGGCTTCGAACACGGCGTAATCAAAGAATTAAACTGTAAAGCAGCTAACAATGTTTCATTTGGTTTTATAGCTGGTGATGACGGTACAGATTATTTCTTCCATCGAGGAGAAATCATGCCACCAAGTTTATTAGATAATATGAGTGACTATCGAGACACCAGAGTTGCTTTTATATCAAGTGTTGAACCAAGAGGCCCATCTGCTAAGAAAGTTCATCTAATCTAGTTGCTTTGCAATTCATAAATATACATACGTGCATGTGCCATTTAACATGTGCATCCAGGTGACGCCTTCGGCGCACCTGATGCAGGCGTTAATGTCAGCTTGGGGTCGCTTGCGACCTAACCTCCTCGGAGTCGAGTCAATCGTTTGGGCAGGCTGGTGCCAAATATAGCGGGCGTTATGTGTCCTATCAGGAAACCCAATGGAAAAATACTTAGACGAAACCGAACTTCTTGATCTCAGTCATTCCCTCATTGAAGAGTTGGTCAATAACCAGCAGTGGCAAGGTTTAACAGAGTACGAGAAGATTGGTTCTATTTATCATTTTGTTCAAAACGATATTGTTTTTGGCTACAACGAGTCTGATAAAATTACAGCATCAAAAGTCCTGATGGATGGTTACGGTCAATGTAATACAAAAAGCACCCTGCTTATGGCATTGCTTAGAACCGTTGGTATTCCATGTCGCTTTCATGGCTTTACAATTGACAAGCAATTACAAAAAGGGGCAATTACAGGCCTGCCCTATTTGATGGCCCCAAACAGTATTATCCATAGTTGGGTGGAAATATATCATCAAGAAAAATGGTTGAACTTAGAGGGCTTTATTCTGGATAAAAATTATTCGAACAAACTTCAATGTATTTTTCCAGATGCTACAGGATCCTTTTGTGGATATGGAGTGGCCACTTCTGACTTTAAAAATCCGAAAATAGACTGGAATGGATCTGACACTTATATTCAAAAAGAAGGTATAAACCATGACTTTGGAGTGTTTGATAACCCCGATTCCTTTTATAAAAAACATGGATCCAATTTAAGTGGTATCAAAGCTTTCCTATATAAATATGTAGTAAGAAAACTTATGAATTTGAATGTATCGAAAATCAGAGATGCGAAAATCACATAACCAAACGTTGCAACCGACCGCGATACGCTGTGCTTCACTCGGCTTTTGAATGCGACGTTAATGTCTGCTTGGGGTCGACAGCTGCCATGGTCTTCCGCTCGCTCAACGATCACTTTCGGGGATTTAAATGATTGGAGATGAACGCACTTGGGATTCAACGGTCATAACGCTATCCATTTTAAGACTGGCAAACTTAAAAAGGTTTTTTACGCGGGAATGTTTAAGATTACGTCGATACATAGCATTGCCACCATCTTCGTAGTATTACTACAAAAATATACCTTATGAAGGCTTTTTGTGCAAATTATGCAAACTTATATGGATTTTATGCAAACTTATGTGGATTTTATGCAGACTTATGCTGGAAACGACAAAAGACTTAAATCTATGGTGATAGCTCCACCAGCCACATCCCGGCACACGAATCGACCGCTGTGGCTGCTCCCTTCCAGGCCTGACCAGATTCACGGTTTATCATTGCGAGAGGACCGGCAGAGCTACCATAGCAGGCCGTTCTTCCTGTTCTTTGCAGAACAGGCGCGCAGTATACCAGCCTGTTTTTGTATTGCAAAATAAAGTCGTGTTTTTCCAATATTTCTGATTTCTATCTCACACTTTGTATACAGAGTGCTGCCCGGCTTGCTGCAATATTGCATTTTTTATCCAGCGATGCATCCCATCGTGGTGATCTCTGGCGTGCCAATACAGGTAGAAAGGTAAGGGATCTGCTTTTAATTCTGGCGGCAATGCACAAGTCACGACCGCCCTGCCTAATGAAATTTTCTGGATGAGGTTTATCGGCAGCATAAAGATCAGGTCTGTTTTTTCACAAAAGTCGGCTACCGACATAAAACTACTTAAGCGTAATACCGTATTACGCTTTTTTCCCATCTCCCGCAGGCGGCTATCCATCATAGCGGGCCCCTTTCCGGTAATCGAGATGAACCCATGCCGGGCGGCCAGGTATGCATCCAGCGTTATTGGGTTGTCTGCCAACGGGTGATGCGTCCCCATCATCAGCGCGGTATCAGTCATATCCAGTATGGCTCTATGAAATTGATCTTCCGCTGTCTGCGGAGCAACACCGGAAATGGCAAAGTGGATATCACCTCGTGAGAGCATCTCAAAATAGTCGGCCGGCCTTGAATCAAGCTCTACCTGCATTTCGGGCGCTTCTTGTCTCATAATCGCGAGCAGATCGGGTACATACAGCGCTGTTTCCAGATCGGGTCCGGCAATTTTGACGGTCTGTTTGGATGTTTTCGGGCTGAATTCAGTTTCAGAGATGATCTGGCTAACACTATGTAAGAGGCTTTTCAGATCACCGATAATCTGCCCTGCCCGCACGGATAAGTCATAGCCTTCAGCACTTCTTACCAACAATGGATCAGCAAACGTAGTGCGTAGCCTTTGTAACGCCCTGCTGACAGCAGGCTGGCTCATATGCAATCGCTCTGCAGCTTTAGTTACCTGCTTTTCTTCGAGCAATGCTTCCAACACCACTAAAAGATTTAGATCAACCGACCTTAAATTCACTTTACGCATAGCAAGCATCACCATAATGCATTAGATGAATTCATTATGTGCCATTACACTCTGTCCATCAAAAGCTTATTAATAAAGATCGACAATAAGCACGATATACAGAACTTAAGTCACCTATGAGAGTCCGACTATTGCTAACGGACAGTATAATTTTTTATCAACAAGGATTAAGAAAAAATGGCGCTAGTCAAAGGGTTACGCAATCAATCAAACTATTATGGCTGGGGTGCTATCGTACTTCATTGGTTGATTGCACTGGCTATCTTCGGCATGTATCCGCTGGGTTTATATATTGATTCGCTGACATACTACGATCCGGAATATCAAATAGTGCCCAACTGGCATAAGAGTATCGGTATTCTGATTGCTATTACTTTGGCTATCCGACTTGTTTGGCGAGCGATCAACCCCCAACCTGCACCTATCAGCTCCCACTCAGCACTCATCAAACTGCTGTTAAAATTGGGGCATATCGGTTTGTACCTCTTGCTGATGGCTGTTTTAGTCTCGGGTTATCTTATTTCTACCGCTGATGGCCGCGCTATCAGCGTCTTCAACTGGTTTAACGTACCGGCTTTACCTGAACTTGTTGAAAATCAGGAAGATGTTGCCGGTGAGATCCACTTCATTGTGGCGACATCACTTATTTCCTTAGCGGCTTTACATGCTATCGCTGCTCTTAAACATCACTTTATCGATAAAGACTCAACACTCAAAAGAATGTTGGGCACCAAGGAGAATTCATGAACACATTTCTAAAAACTTCAGTCGCGCTGGGTAGCTTAGTACTCGCTTCTTCACCTTTGTATGCCGCTGATTACGTGATTGACACTAAAGGCGCGCATGCATCTATCGAGTTTCGTATTAGTCATTTAGGTATTGGCTTCGTAACCGGTCGCTTCAATAAATTTGAAGGCCAGTTCAGCTATGATGCAGAGCAGCCAAACGACTCCAGTATTACTGTTGATATTGATACATCGAGTATCGATTCTAATCACGCTGAGCGCGATAAGCACATTCGTAGTGGTGACTTCCTGGATGTTAAAACATACCCGACCGCTAAATTTGTTAGCACCCAATACAGTGACAACGGTGACGGCTCGGCTACCCTGACTGGCGACCTGACACTGCATGGCGTAACTAAGCCTGTTGTCATTGATGTTAGTAAAATAGGTGAAGGCAACGATCCCTGGGGTGGTTTCCGTGTAGGCTTTGAAGGTTCTACCGAGATAAAAATGAAAGATTTTGGTATCGACTACAATTTAGGTCCTGCAGCTGAAACAATGTATCTGGATCTAACTCTTGAGGGCGTTAAACAGTAATCATTCCTTCAATGTAACACGGCTCCAATTTAAAAATGGCTTCGATATGAAAAAGGCACCTGCGGTATAACCGTCAGGTGCCTTTTTTTCATCCGGTGAATACCGGTAGTCAAGCCGCCTTACGTCAGGCAACCGTTATCTTTTTTACAGAGCGGCTAAAATCGATTCGGCCTTGCTCACTTCAAACTGCTTTGGTGCTTCTACATTTAGCTGCTTTACAACACCGTCATTGATAATCATGGCATATCGCTGCGAGCGCATTCCGCCGAAATCACCTGTTTCCATCTCAAGCCCGAGTGCTTTGGTAAACGCACCACCACCATCCGCCAGCATCGTTATCTCTTCTGCGTTTTGCTGCTCGCCCCAGGCGCGCATAACAAACGCATCATTCACAGAGATACAGGCGATCATATCCACACCCTTCGCTTTGATCTCATCAGCAAGAACAACAAACCCTGGTAGGTGATGTGCCGAGCACGTCGGCGTAAAAGCCCCTGGCACAGCAAACAAAACAACTTTTTTTCCGGCGAAAAGCGTATCCGCCATCACTGTTTCCTGACCTTCCTTTGTCACCAGCGTCAAAGCGACGGCTGGAATTGAGCTTCCTAATTGAATCATGACAACCTCCACAAAGTGTGACGTTCATTTTAATCAGATTTCACTGAAACGAACAGCATTAAAAACCAGGGTTTTCACCTACTCATAGCGTTTACCGTCCAGCTCAACCCACCCACCCACATGTCGCTTTGCCGGATCATGGTGTGTCCAATGCACTACACCACCTTTCTCATTCCACTCATATTCACCCTTAAAACGGATAACATCACCCGATTTTAAGCGGCTAACGCGGGGAGCCAAATCAATATTGTGTGCTATCAGGACCGTTAACCCTGAATTTAGCTCCACCAGAAAGCGCTGATGTTGCGATCCTTTGGTATCGTCCGGGAGAACCTTAATAACGCGCCCTTCTTCTTCAACAATCAGATCACTTTGCCGATTACTGAAAGCTTCATCTATTTGGCTTAACGGTCCACTCTCAATCGATGCCGGTGATGTTGATTCAAAAGTTGCTACACTGTTTTGTGGGGTTTGGCTGCCCGATTGATACTCATTCGCAATCCACACAAGCCCCAACACAATAATCAGCAGAATCCGCGACTTAGGACTCATCGGTATTTTCACACGCTTTTCCTTTTTTAACGCAGGTGCACGCCCTATTGCAGCCGAATTCACCTGTAAATTGATAGTATGGGTTTGACTAATGCCCTGATTTTAATAACCTATAAAGCTAAGTAACAGCGTTATCCCAAAAAACACTGATACTGATAGTGTTGTAATTAAGGAGATATTCAATGCACAACCCTATCACAGCCATTATTCTGGCTTCGCTGAAAAAGCACCCGGCCGGTTTGAGTGAGTTCACCTTGATTCAGGCCATTGAAGCAGCGGGGATTTTTGATGCACTGGATTCACAAGCAGATGTCGCCCTGTTTCAAAAACACTTTCTGACCATGAATGCACTTTATCACTTACAAATTACCTTATGGGAAGAGGAAGCTCTTTACCTGTCGATCTCAGCACTGGATATTCATCTTGACCCTTGTAGCGAAGCGCCCTGCAGCAAAGCGCTTCATTGCGACAAAAAAGCGACAACACTGCCCGAACAAAGCCGCAATGAAGCGCTAAAATCCTATTACCTTGACTGGTCGCACTATAACGAAGCAGATGAAGCATCGGTGATTCGCTTACTCAACAGCTTTTGGCAACGCTTTTTAAACCCAGAACAGCGCCAACAAGCCCTCGATATTTTAGAAATAGCGGAGCAAGTCCCGGACCAAGCTACGATTAGACGGCAATTCCGCCAACTGGCTGCCAAACACCACCCGGATAAGGGCGGAGATTCAGCCAGTTTTATTGCAATCAGGGAAGCCTATGAGGTGCTACAGGAGACTGATCTTACCTGATCTGCATTAATCATCGAGGCGGATGCGCTCAAAACGCGCGAAACGGGGTATGCCGTTACGTGTTTTACCGTTGTACCGGTATGTAATCATTGTTCCCATCTGCGGCGGTGCTTTTCGCTCGGCATCCGTAAAGCCACTGCCGACTTTGAACTGGACTCCTGCGCTATTTTCAACCAGTAGCGCCCCTAGCATGCCCTGATACTTTCCTTTTCCGGGTAAGATAGCGACCACCCGGGCCTCTGCATCTTCATAACCTTTTAGCTTGAGCAGATCATGGCTACGTCCGGCCTGATAGAGCCCTTCACTACGATACAGCATCACGCCCTCGGCTCCTTGTTCTGTCCAGTCAGCAAGTTGTTGCAAAAGCGCCTGATGTGAAACAAACGGAAAGAGTGCAACGGCCTGAATATGTGGTTGCCCGATTGAAGTAACCCATTTTTCCAGCATTGTTCTGCGCTGCCCGAATGTACCGGGGTAGTGTGGCAGGTCAAACAGATAAAAGCGGACTTGTCGCCAGCGGCTCTCATCCGCCTGTTGTTGTCGCACCACACCCGAGAGGTGATCAAATTTTTGCCGCCCGATCCATAACTCGCCTTCAATGGCAAAGTCAGGCAACGCTCGGGTAAACCATTCTGGCGCATGAATAGGATTACCCTGACGCGTTAACAGTTGCCGGCCATCCCAGTAACCTCTGACGCCATCCAGCTTTTCAGCATACCAATAACCTTTTAAGTCGATATTAAGGTCGGCATGATCGAGACTCCCGGCTAGCTGTAACGCCGGAAGCTTGTCGGTGTTAGCGACAGCCAGACCGCTGCTGCTCAGTAAACACCCCGCCAATCCCCCCAGAAAAGCCCAGGCGGTCAGCGAAGAAGTGGTGTAATAGAGATGTGGAGCGTATTTATTGCGCAGATAAGTCATAAAACCATCCTTGGTTATCTATCTTCAGTGTTTACTTACTATAGAGCAAAACTGATTCTCTAGTGCCCACTCTTGGATAATCGTTGAATTACTATTAAATACCTCTACTAGAAAAGGCTATATAAGCACCTACTTTAGAACAGTTTTTTGGATAAATAGTTGCAGCGCTCGCTTGACCATGCAAGCCTCGAACCTCAACTTTCTCGGGGAAAAATAATGCGTGCTTATCAAGTAACAACAGCCGATGGTATTGATGCAATCCAACAAGTAGAAATCGATATTCCTACACTTGCTGCTGATGAAATCCTAGTAAAGATGAAAGCTTGTTCACTCAATTATCGTGACATTCTAATCACCATGGGAGGATATGTCAGAAATGACATACGTCCCATCATTCCGTTATCTGATGGGGCCGGTGAAGTAGTCAGCGTAGGTTCGTCAGTTGTTGGCTTTACACCCGGTGATCGGGTCATTGGTAACTTTTTTCAAGAATGGAAAGAAGGCAAGATTGATGATGCCGGACTTAACTCAGCGATGGGAGGAAGCATAAATGGTGTGCTCGCTGATTACTTTATTCTAAAAGCAGATTGCAGTGTAAAAATACCTGATTACCTGTCATATGCCGAAGCAGCGACGTTACCTTGTGCAGCAACCACGGCATGGCACGCGCTTGTCTGTGTGGGTGAATTAAAACCAGATGACACTATTCTGTTACTTGGAACAGGCGGCGTCTCCATCTTTGGCTTGCAGATTGCTAAAGCGCTCGGCGCCAAAACAATTATCACCTCATCCAGCGATGAAAAATTAGAACGTGCGCGCACATTAGGTGCAGACCATACTATTAACTATAAAACCCATCCTGACTGGGAAGAAGAAGTCCTTAAAATTACTAACGGAGAAGGTGTAAATAATGTTCTGGAGGTTGGCGGCGCTGGCACTTTTGAGAAATCCTCAAGCTGCGTAAAACCAAACGGAACAATATCGCTTATAGGCATTCTTACCGGGCTAGAAAGCCCCTCTATGAGCTTAATGACTATTTTCAACCTATTACGGATTCAAGGTATTTATGTCGGTAGTACAGAGATGCTTGAACAGCTAACCTCCACAATGGAAGCTCATCAAATTCATCCTCAAATTGATATAACATTCCCTTTTTCACAGGCGATTGACGCTTATCAATGGATGGCTCAGGCTAAACATTTCGGCAAAGTTGTCATCGAAAGCGAAGACTAATTTAACCCCCTGGGGAAGCTGACTACCCCGAGCTTCCCTGCCATAACTGTTTTTTACCCTCGTCGATCAACCGATTAATGCCTTAACAGGCAGCGTTGTTAGCAGACCAGATAAATCATAAAACCATCCCTGGTTAACTCTCTGTAGTGTTTATTTCCTAGAGAGCAGATAGGTTATTTTCTCTTTCTTAACTGCTTTTTTTATGGCTACTTACGCCATAAAACAGAGCAAACAGCACAGGCACAACAAACAGGGTCAATATAGTAGCAAAGCCCAGACCGAACATAATAGTCACGGCCATGGGTTCAAAAAACACGTCACTCAATAAAGGAATCATGCCTAAAATCGTTGTCAGCGCGGCCATGGCTACCGGTCTGACACGACTCACCGCGGCATCTTGTATGGCTAATAACCAAGGGGCAGATTCTTCCTCTTCAAGACGTTTAATCTCCTCTACCAAGACGATACCGTTTTTAATCTGCATTCCCACCAGACTAAGAATCGCCAACAAGGCAGTAAAGCTGAACGGAGCCCCCATGATGATTAATCCCCAAGTGACGCCAATAATCGCCAAAGGCACCGTCAGCCACACGGCTAAGGTCTGCTTCATGGAATTAAACATGAAAACCGTGATAATAAACATCACCAATATCCCTAAAGGAAACGGTGTGAACACGGCTTTATTGGCTTTTTGCTGAGCTTCAAACTCGCCTCCCCATTCAAGCTCATATCCCGCCGGCAGTGGTATCGCTTCAACTTTATCTTTTAACTTACTCAACAAATCCGCGGCAGTGATACCACTTTCAAGATCCGGATCGGCCATCACCGAGAGCGTTCGCTTGCGGTCACGGCGTTTTATCAGGGGGTCTTCCCACGCAATGTCAAAGCGGTTTACCACCTGGCCGATACTCACATAAGCCCCTTTAACCGGACTATAGAGTTGCAGGTTTTTCAGTGCATCAACCCCCTGCTGCTCAGACTCCGGCGATTGCAACCTAATCGGTAGCAACTGCGAACCATCACGATAGATGCCAACCTGCAGTCCATTGACATGCATTTTGATCGCCTGATTAAGATCAGTCTCGCTGATACCCAGGCGTCGACCTTCTGCATCATCATAGACAGGCCGCAAAACCTTAGTCCGCGAACGCCAGTCCTGATCGACATTAACCGCCTCTGGTTCAGCATTGAAAACGGCTGTCACCTGAGACGCCAGCTCACGTAGCTGATCCGGGTCAGATCCGATCAAACGCGCCTCAATTTTTGCTTTTGTCGAAGGTCCTATCGATACGCGGGTAAATTTAGTAAATGCCTGCGGATACTCTTCCTGCAAGATCGTCTTTATTTGCGATATGGCAGGCTCAAGGTCCTCAAAGCTGTCGGTCTGTAAAATAATTTGACCATAACTGGCAAAGCTCCATTCCTGACTGTAGGTCAACATAAACCGATCAGCACCACGACCAATAGTGCTCACGACTTTATCAATATTGGGCAGCCTCATAATTTGCTGTTCAAGCTGCTTTAAATCCGCTTCGGTTGCACGTATATCACTGCCTTGGGGCAACCAATAATCCACTTGTACCATCGGCAGAGAGGTCGACGGAAAAAAGCCCTGTTTTACATATTTAAAGCCGTATACCGACCCCATCAGGATCACCAGCATGACTAACAGGGTTGTCCAGCGAAAGCGCAGCGATACATTCAGCAGCGCACGATAAACCTGATAAACCACACCCTTGTAAGGATCGAATGAAGCTGACTCATCGGTATCTGACTCATCCGTATGTAACATGGGTTTATCTTTAAAGATCAGATAACAAAAGAAGGGGGTGATGGTAATCGCCAGAACCCAACTCAGCAGTAACGAGATAAACAGCACCCAAAACAAACTATTGGTGAACTCGCCGCTGGCATCGGGCGATAAGCCG
>NZ_JBFIIH010000073.1:0-20773 GCF_041601355.1 Neptunomonas sp. | reverse complement strand
GAGTTATGGAATAACTGTGGGGGTGGCGTCGGCCTGAAAATACCGTACGCTACAGCAGCCAGGCACATTAGGAATAGCCCCCAACGCAAGTAAGTTTTAACCCTTTCTCTAAGCAAGTGGTATCCAGACGTGTGCGTCAGGTACAACCGATTGTAACTTTTTCACCAATGCCTCCTTCGCCTCGTCATCGCCATGCACCACTCTGATCTCTTTCGGTTTACGGTAGATACGTTTAATAAAATTGACCAAATTTGCCTGGTCAGCATGCGCCGAATAACCGCTGATAGTAAACACACCGGCACGAATATCAATCCGCTTATTATCCAAAAACACATAACCACCACGCGGGCCGTAAGTCTGGATATCCCGCCCCGGCGTACCCTGCGCCTGATAGCCGACAAACAACACCTCAGTCCGCGAATCCGGCAATAATTCTTTAAGGTAGTTCATTATACGCCCACCGGCGCACATACCACTGGCCGCAATCACGATGGATGGCCGACCGCTGGATTTAAGGTGCTGAATCAGCTTTAGGTGATCGCCATGGCCTTCGATGGTAATCAGTTGCTCAAAAGAAAGCGGATGGCGGCCAGACGCCAGCTTTTTACGCGCTTCGGCATCCCACAAATGCCGCAGATCCCGATAATGCTGGGTAAATTTAGCCGCTAACGGGGAATCGACAATCACATCAATGCTTTCCCATGGGCTTTGCGCTGCTTTACTTTGATCTTTATTCTGTTTTTTCCGCGCAGCACGATGAATAATCTCTTCGATCTCGTACAGCAACTCCTGAGTACGGCCAATACTGAACGCCGGAATCAACACCGTGCCGCGATCTTTTAAACAACGCTCAATGATAGATTTCAACAGCTTACGCCGTGTACGCCGGCCTTCATGCAGCTTATTGCCATAGGTGCTTTCTATCACAACAACATCAGCCTTATAAGGCGACTTAGGCGCCGATAATAACGGCGCATAAGGCGCACCTAAATCACCGGAAAACAATACCCGCTCGCCCTGTGCATCAAACTCGACATACGCCGAGCCCATAATATGCCCGGCCACCCGAAAGCGCCCACGCGTTTGTGGCAAACCCTCGACGCTAAACCATGCATCATAAGGAATAGGCCTTAATAACTGCGTCAAGCGCTGTATTACTTTTGTGATCAGGTTTTTATCCCGCGACACACCGACTTTGATGGCATCCTCGATGACCAGCGGCAACAAACGCGCCGTCGCCTCTGTTGCATAAATAGGCCCATCAAACCCCGCCGCCAGCAAAAAAGGAATACGCCCTACGTGATCAATATGGCAGTGAGTCACCACCAAGGCTTTGATATCGTCCAGCGGAAAATCGATCTGTCGTTCCCCAAGCTCACGATTTACCGACTCCGCTCCCTGAAACATGCCACAATCGACCAATAACGCTTCGCCACTGGCCAATGTCATCTGATGACACGAACCGGTAACACCCTGTACCGCCCCATGATGTGAAATAGAAACCATGTAACCTCCTTGTTTATTAATGATAACTGGTTTTTTAATAATACCCGCTAGCCTTTCCCTTAGCCCTCGCCCTGATAGCCATTCGGGTTAGTCGACTGCCAGCGCCAATGGTCAGTGACCATACGCTCCAGATCAAACGCTGCTGTCCAGCCTAGTGCTTGGGCGCTATGTGCAGGATCGGCATAGCAGGCAGCAATATCACCGGCACGCCGCTCACTGATCTGATACGGCACATCACGGCCACTGGCCTGTGCAAAGGCATTAACCACTTCTAATACGGAGTAACCGTTACCCGTACCCAGGTTATATGCCTGACAACCATGCGAAGCGCTCTCAGCGCCAATTAAAGAGGAGCCCTCAGCGTCGCTTATAGAGAGAGCTTCCAGTGCCTTTAAATGCCCCGCAGCCAGATCCACCACATGGATATAATCACGTACACCGGTGCCATCAACGGTTGGGTAATCACCACCAAACACATTCAGCTTAGCCAGACGACCAATCGCCACCTGCGCAACAAACGGCATTAAATTATTCGGGATACCGTTCGGGTCTTCACCAATCAAACCACTGTGATGCGCGCCTACCGGATTAAAGTAACGCAAAATTGAGATCTGCCACTCAGGATCGGCCAGCGCAATATCGCGCAAAATATTCTCGATCATCAACTTAGACTGGCCATAAGGATTGGTCGCCGATAACGGAAAATCTTCCCTAATCGGCACACTGGCCGGGTCGCCATACACAGTCGCAGAAGAGCTAAACACAATACGCTTACAACCGTGTTTGGCCATCGCATCAAACAGGTTAATCGAGCCCGCCACGTTATTCTGATAATACAGCACCGGCTTAGCCACCGACTCACCCACGGCTTTAAGCCCGGCAAAGTGAATCACCGCATCAATAGAATAATCGCTAAACACCTGCTCCAGCATGGCGCTATCAAGGATATCTCCCTCAACAAACACAGGGCGTTTACCGGTGATCGTCTCAATGCGGTTAAACACTTCAGGATGGCTGTTACAAAGGTTATCCAGCACCACCACATCAAAATCTGCCTCTAACAACAATACATCGGTATGGCTACCGATATAACCTGCACCACCTGTGACCAGAACCGCCATGTTCTTCTCCCGAACTGTCATAATTTATTTAAAAAAATATCATTATGCTTTGGTTAAGATAGAGATCAACAAAAAACCCCGACATTGCGGGGTTTGTTATGCTTTTTAATATATTTTCAGCAAAAGCGCGCTTAGACTTTCACACGCCCATAGCGATCTTCAAAACGAACGATATCGTCTTCGCCCAGATAAGCACCCGACTGAACCTCAATTAATTCAAGGTTAACCTTGCCCGGGTTTTCTAACGCATGCACCGCTGTAATCGGGATATAAACCGACTGATTCTCGGTAATAAAGCTTTCGGCTTCGTTAATCGATACCTTCGCTGTACCGGATACAACAATCCAGTGTTCTGCACGGTGATGATGCATTTGCACCGATAACTTAGCACCTGGTTTAACGGTAATGCGTTTAACCTGGTAGCGCTCGCCGTTATCAATCGAATCGTACTTACCCCACGGACGATATACTTCACGATGCTGAAAGTGCTCGGAGCGCTCAGAGGCTTTAATCTCGGCAACAATCGCTTTTACATTCTGAATTTTATCTTTATGCGCCACCATTAACGCATCTTTGGTATCGACAATGATCAGATCATCTACACCTAAGGTGGTGATTAAGCGATCATCCGACATCACCAGTGAATTACGCGTATCGTGGGCGATCACATCACCGGTCAGCACATTGCCGTGTTCATCTTTCTGCTTAATATCCCACAGCGCAGACCAGCTACCAACATCGCTCCAGCCCGCATCTAACGGGACGACGACAACCGAAGCAGTGCTATTTGCACTTAACGGCTCCATCACCGCATAATCGACTGATTCATCCGGGCAGGCTTTAAATGCCTCTTCCTCGACACGGATAAAATCAAAATCAGCTGCGGTGGTTTGCATAGCCGCTTCACAGGCGGACAGAATATCAGGCCGAAATTTTCCCAGCTCTTCTAAATAACGATCTGCACGGAACATAAACATACCGCTGTTCCAGTAATACTCACCAGAGGCAACATAGGTTTGTGCAGTTTCAGCATTGGGCTTTTCAACAAAAGCCGCCACTGGATAACTCTCACCTACACCCTTATCAGCACTCTTATCTGCACACTTATCGCCACGCTTGATATAGCCATAACCGGTCTCGGCGGAGGTAGGCACGATACCAAAAGTCACAAAGCGGCCAGATTCAGCCAACGGCGCCGCCACTGCAACCGCATCGCGAAAGGCTTGTTCGTTTTCGATGACATGATCAGCCGCCAAGACCAATAACGCCTCAGTTCCACGGCCTTTAGCCATTGCATCCAAGGCAGCCAACGCAATCGCTGGCGCCGTGTTACGGCCAACAGGCTCAAGAAAGATAGAACAAGGCTGACTCATCTGGCGCATCTGCTCAGCCGCCAAAAAGCGATGTTCTTCATTACAAATCACATTTACCGTTTTTACATCGCCTAAACGCGCCACGGTTTCCTGTAACATGGTTTTACCAGAGATTAATGGTAAAAATTGCTTAGGGTATTGGGTACGTGACATCGGCCATAAACGTGTACCAGAGCCGCCAGAGAGAACCACGGGAATCATAAGAATATCCTATTGTTTAATTCGTTTCGAAATACCATTTAGTATGCGTATGTACTACATCTGAGGCTAACAGATCAGATACTGACCACCAGGCATAATCACTATGCTGTATCCTAGGCAAATGTTCCGGCAAATGTTCCTGCAGATGTTCGGGCAGCGCTGCTAATGCTGTATCCAGCACTAATTCAAAAGCATTCACCACATAATGCGTGCTGATCTTGTCACCAAAAATGCTATCCGGATAAAAATGCTCATATAAACCAATGTATCGTGCTTGCGGCATAGCAACTGCCAAACCTAACTCTGCCTGAGTTAAGCGTAAAAAAGCAGCAGCAAGCGTTTCATTTTTTAAAATCCGCCCACCCGGCACAAACCAGTCCCCTTTTGCAGGGCGGTTATTTCGCTTACCCAACAAGACGCCACCCTGCTGATTTTTAACAATCAGATCAAGTGAGATCAGCGGCGTTAAATCAACCACCGCGCGAAACTGCGCATCAGAAAGAAAAGCGTTAGCAGACTCAGGCACGAAAATCATCCTGATGCTGCAAAAACCACTGATAGGTGGTTTCTAACCCCTCTTTCAGATCGATGTTATACGACCAACCGAGGCTTTTTAACTTACTCACATCCATCAGCTTACGTGGCGCGCCATCAGGCTTAGTGGCATCAAACACCACATTGCCTTGATATCCAACCACCGCCGCCATGGTGAGCGCCATTTCACGTATCGTACAATCCACACCAGTACCCACGTTAATATGCGATAACATCGGTTCTGTATTTTTTTGATAAGTGGATTGATCCACATTCATCACATAGATAGACGCGGCCGCCATATCATCCACATGCAAAAACTCGCGCATCGGATTACCGGTACCCCATACCACTACTTCAGGCGTATTGGCTAACTTCGCTTCATGGAAGCGACGCATCAGTGCGGGGATAACGTGTGAATTTTCGGGATGAAAGTTATCATTCTCACCATACAGGTTGGTCGGCATCACACTGCGATAATCCACACCGTATTGGCGGTTATAGGATTCACACATCTTAATACCGGCAATTTTAGCAATCGCGTAAGGCTCATTCGTCGGCTCAAGCGTACCGGTGAGCAATGCGCTTTCTTTCATTGGCTGCTCAGCCAATTTAGGGTAAATACACGACGACCCTAAAAAGAGCAACTTAGTAATACCCGCCTGATAAGCCGAATGAATAATATTGTTCTGGATCGTCAGATTCTGATAAATAAATTCAGCGGGATAGGTATTGTTCGCCACAATCCCGCCCACTTTAGCGGCGGCCAGGTAAACCTGATCGATGTTTTGCACTACAAAAAAAGCAGCGACCTGTGACTGATCCAACAGATCTAACTCACGCCGATCTCTGACTATCACTTCACAATCAGGCAACGCCTGCAATTGACGTACAATTGCAGACCCTACCATCCCCTTATGACCGGCAACAAATATACGGGTAGTCATTATTTAGCGTCCTGTATGCAGTACATTATTCCAGTTGATTAACCTTCCAGTGCCACGTTGACATCATAACCATGCTTTTTCAGCAAGGCATGCTGCTTAGCATTGGTTAAATCATTCTGCACCATCTCTGCACACATCTCTTCAACGGTAATTTCCGGAGTCCAACCGAGCTTTTCTTTCGCTTTGGTTGGATCGCCCAGTAAGGTTTCAACTTCAGCAGGTCGGAAATATTTAGGATCTACCCGTACAATCACATCACCGGCTTTAACAAATGGCGCATCTTCACCCGTGACTGACTTAACAACCGCGACTTCTTCCAGCCCTTTGCCTTCGAATACCAGTTCGATACCCGCTTCCTGCGCCGACATACGCACAAACTCACGTACTGAGATTTGCTTACCGGTGGCAATGACAAAATCTTCAGGCTTATCTTGCTGCAACATCATCCATTGCATACGCACGTAATCTTTTGCATGGCCCCAGTCACGCAGCGCATCCATATTACCCAGGTACAGGCACTTCTCTAACCCTTGTGCAATATTACTGATAGCACGGGTAATTTTGCGTGTAACAAAGGTTTCACCACGGCGTGGTGATTCATGGTTAAACAGAATACCGTTACACGCATACATATCGTAAGATTCACGATAGTTAACCGTGATCCAGTACGCGTACATTTTAGCCGCTGCATAAGGCGAGCGCGGGTAAAACGGTGTGGTTTCACGCTGAGGCGTTTCCTGTACTTCACCGAACAACTCAGAGGTAGACGCCTGATAAAAACGCGTTTTCTTTTCCAGCCCCAAAAAGCGAATCGCTTCTAACAAACGCAACGTACCAATCGCATCCACATCCGCCGTGTATTCTGGCGACTCAAACGACACAGCTACATGTGACTGTGCACCCAGATTATAAATTTCGTCTGGCTGTACCTGTTGAATAATACGGGTTAAGTTGGAGGTATCTGACAAATCACCATAATGCAGATGAAAATTAACATTCTCGTTGTGTGGATCCTGGTAAATATGATCCACACGCTGAGTATTAAATGAAGACGCACGGCGCTTAATACCGTGGACTTCATAGCCTTTTTCTAATAAAAATTCCGCCAGATAGGAACCATCTTGTCCTGTAACACCGGTAATTAATGCAACTTTACTCATTATTAAATCCTTATAGTCCTATTTTGCCTCGCGGCCACATAATTGTTGTACGTCTTGTTCAAAACGCGACAGTACTGTTTCTTTAGATAAATACTCAACCGCATAATCGCGTGCGATCTGATTAGTCGCGCAGAGATCTTTATTTAAAAGCTGTTGGAGTGCAGCAGTGAATAGCTGCACATCTTCCGGCTCTACACAGGTATAGATATCAGGAAATTTTGCAGCAATTACGCCTAGTTCGGTTTGCGACTCTGCCGTGACTAACGCATGCCCACCCGCGGATAGTATATTGGTCAGTTTAGAAGGCAACACCGCATCGGCTGCTCCCTTCTTTTGTACTACCAAATGAATATCTGCTAAGGCGAGCATTTCGGGTACTCGCGCCCAGGGCTGCAACGGCTTAAAATGAACATTGGTTAAATGCCGTGCCGCTGCATCAGCCTGCAGAACATCACAATGCGCACCCGAGCCGACCAATACAAAATGCACCTGATGATTTGATTGGAACGCCTGTGCGGCGGATAAAACAATCTCTAACCCCTGCTTTTTACCAATATTACCTGCATACAGTACTATTTTGTCGTCCTGGTTAAAGCCCCACTCTTTTTTAAGTGCGCTACCATCATTATCGGGCGTGACAAAACTTGTGTCTGCCCAATTAGGGAAAAACATTAATCGATCTTCTGCCACACCTTTTGAACGGGCATTCTCCAACATGCTGTACGAAATGGAAGAGACGACATCAAAGCGCTTTAATAACCAAGACTCTACAGATCGCGCAAAGCCTTTAAATTGACCTTCGCCACCCATGCCTAAACCAAACATGGCATCGACTTCAAAATCCTGGATATGCATGATGGATTTAGCGCCGGTAAGTTTACAAAAGAGCAAGGCAAAAGGTGCGCAAAACAAGGTAGGCTGCACTAAAAACAGAACATCGGGCTTAGTCCGCCATAAACTAAGTAAGCGCACGCCAGAAGAGAGTGCAAAAGAAGCTAAATGTAACAGTCGCTTTACAGTGGTCACTTCTGCAGGTACATACAATGGGCAACGATAAATATTAACACCCTCATCGCTCAACGTGGCAGAGTAGCTATTCTTGAAGCCCTTATGCACTAACCATTCCGGATAATAAGGCGGTGCTGTTATAACGTCAGTCTTAATTCCACGGGCCACCAAATCAGGCGCCAGTTCGCCGTTATACTTACCTATACCGGTTAACTCTGGTGCATAGTTAATACTGTAAAGCAAGAATCTCATTAGTTCGGCTCCCGTAGTTTATAGCCGGTAAGCTCTTCTAATTTGATGATTTTTTGCTCATTAGTTACACAGCTTACCCATTCGCGATCAACCTCCAAACATTTTAAATCAACCAAAGCCCGGTACCAGAAGCCCTGCATAAAATGATATGCAAACCCACGCGCACCATCCAAAAATCCCAGTTGTATGAAGTACCGATAACAAAAGTACAAAAATGGACGTACAAAATACGGCAGCTTCATATAAACAGACTGTTTTGCGAATCGCTTAAAGCGGATACCGAAGCCTGTAGCTTCCGATATTTTACTATCCAATTCTGGCGATAGTCGTGTAAGCATAATATCGACCATTTCTCTGGTCGCATACTTGTTATGCTTATCAATAAACCAAGAAACAGAATTCAAGTTATCATCAGAAAAACCACCGGCTAGCAACGTTGACTTGCCCTCATCAAGTACAATATGTTCGTCCATCCAACGTTGTTCTACATGAGCAGTGCCTCGCTTAAACAATCGCAACATGGGTAGTGGGTACCTGCCACCATGCTTCACCCATTTGCCCAGAAAAATGTGTTTCCTATTGAGTATGCCAGCATTGTGACCATAACCATCACTTGCGATAAAATCCTGAATGTTTTGAATCATTTCATCGTCTAGGGTTTCATCGGCATCTAATCGCAAAACCCATGTTGACTCAAGACCACAATTATCCATGGCCCACTGAAACTGTTGAGCCTGATTGACAAAAGGATTTTGAAACACTTTAGCACCACACGAAGCCGCCAAATAACAGGTTTCATCAGTAGAATACGAATCGACGACAAAAACTTTTGCATTTAACTCTTCTAATGACTGAATACATCTCCTAATATGAATTCGTTCATTATAAGTAAGGATAATTACTGTAATACTCATGCTAGAACTTCTTCCGGTTTTCTTCGTTGTTTTATCTTTTTCGCTGGGTATCCTCCATAGACACCCCATGCTTCCAATTCTTTGAAAACAACACTCCTAGCACCAACTATGCTTCCTTCCCCTACAATTACACCAGGCCCTAAAAAACAATCAGCCGCAACCCAAGTATTCTCGCATATGACGATAGGCTTAGATTCGAGAGGTAAGCCTAATTTTTCATAATTATGTGTAGCTGTACAAAGGTGGGTATTTTTTGAAACAATGGCATTTTCTTTCAAAATAACAAAATCAAAATTATATATATCGCAATCTTTTGATAAACAGGAATTCGTTGCCATATGCAATTTCCATGGTTTTAGAATTTTCACAGAAGCAGGAATTTGGTTAGAGTAGCCAACTTTTGCGCCGAAACATTTTAGGATGAAAATTCGTAGTAAATTTAAACCTCTATCTGGCAGTAAAGTAAATGTTAAAAAATAGAAAAACTCCCAACATAATCTAGCGACTTTCTCCTTTTTGCTATCAGGACCTTTAGCTCCATGCATTTTAAAAATGTCTTTATCTGAACTTTCCATCTTAGTTCTCCATTACACTTTTTACTACTTTTTCGTATTCGCAAATTTTACTTTTCCACGAATACGTTTCTGCTTCTAGGATTGCTTTTTCTTGTAATGATGCAAAATCACTTTTACGTATTTCAAAAAGCAATTCTTCAGCTATCAATTTAGGAGATTTCGAGAAGTCTACAACTAACCCTGTTACCTTGTGATCTACTAATTGGGTTAATACTTCGATATTGTTCACGATTGGAATTAAACCACTCATCATGCTTTCAACTACGGTCATTCCAAAACCTTCATAATTTGATGCTGTCCAAAATATGTTTGCCAAGTCAATTTGTTGCTGCAATTTCTGATTATCTAGATGCGCGAAGTACGACACTCTACTTGGGTAATTCGCCTTTAATCTATTGATATTTTTTATTGCTAAATCATCACCTGAACCAATAAAAACAAACTCTAAATGTACTGACTCCGTTAACTCTAAGAGAGCTTTCGCAACATCGACAAGTATATGAACTCTTTTGTTGGAAGAAAATCGACCAAAGTAGACAAGTCTATATCCCTGTGAGAAGTCTTTCACTGAATTAAAGCCAATTTTTTCAACCCCGTTTTCAATAAGTGACAATTTGTTAGCACTAATAATTTCGCCAAACTTTACGTAATCTTTTTTACTTACTGCAATTACTTGGTGAAAGTGTGAAATGATTTTGCTAGTAATATTATTAAAAATAAAATGTTTTAATTTTTGTTTGCTTTCTGTGTGAAAAAAACCACCATGAGTGACACTAAAAATCTTTTGGTGGTATTGTTTTTTATAAAATACGAAATGACAACTTAATCCCATATAGTGTGGATCGTGGACGATGATATTGTCAAAATCCTGCATATTTATAATATACTGATGCAATGGCTTAAATAACTGTAACGGTTTTGAAAATATAGTAGGAATATAGTGGACTTTTGTGCCATCAATAGAGTTGAAAGTATAATCTCTTGGGTTATCAATCACAGCAACTTCGGTATAATGCCCTAAGTCATTCCAATGTTTTACAAAAGAAGATAAATGACTTTCGATCCCACCAATGCTTGGTTTATAAACAGATGTTATTATTAGTGATTTCATAAACATCCTTATAGTAATTATACGTACCTTTTGGAGAGATCATCGAGAGACTGCCTTTAACAGTGCCGCTTCCAAATCGTATACTGCAGCAGACATTGAAAATTTATTGCCATAACAAATTCGAGCATTCTCACACATTGTCATTTTGTATCTTCTCGAATTAAGCAAATAAGATTTTTAGCTGCTTGCGCAATATCAAATTTCTGCTCATAGCAAGCCACCGTATGCTCCTTAATGGCTTCTTTTTGCTCTTCTGGTAGATTTAACCAAGCCTGGATAAGTTTTTGTGTGCCTTCTAAGGTGTCGTCCTCAACAAGACCTGCATTCATTTCTTTAATTTCGCGCCAAATATTGACCTTATTAGAAATTAAAACAGGCGTTCCTACGGCTAAGGCTTCAGCTACTGCAATCCCAAAGTTCTCTTGATGTGAAGGCAATATAAAGACTTCAGCGGCTTTTATCGCCCCCCATTTCACTTCGTTTTTGAGCATGCCAGTCCAAGTAATGCACTCTGCAATGCCGCAATCATCAGCGAGTTTTTCTAAATCCGCTAGCCAGCCCGTTTGATCTGGACCTGCCATCACTAAATGTAAATCAGGATTTGATTTAGCAACTTTAGCAAAGGCTTGAATTAATAAATCACAACCTTTCTTTTCGTGAATACGGCTTAAAAACAAAAACAGACGCTTGCCTTCCAATTCAGGATATTGATTATAAAAATCACCAGGCTTGGCTGTTTTAGCCACCTCTGTAATTGTTGTGCCATAATTGACCACAACTTCATTCACTTTATAAGGCCAAAAAGACTCACGGGCTAACAGTTTCTCTTCTTCACAGGTAAACAACACCGCTTTGGCATTTTTAAGAACAGGGTATTGTGCCAAAAACCAATACACATATTTTTTCAGATGTTTTAGAGGGTACTCATGCTTAAACCAAGGGTCTAACATTCCGTGGGTAAAAACATAATAAGGAACATTTGATTCTTTTAGCGCCTTATAAACCCCATAACCATGATATTGCCAGAGGCCATCTACAATCACGGCATCATATTCATGAGCATATTGCTTTAACCATGGTACGAGCTGAGGGTGATAAGAAAATGCACCTATTTTGCCTTTTCCTAAGCGAACAACCTCCAAATGATCTGTTTCAGGTAAATTAACTTCGGGTTCATCAAATGAGATAACAGTAGCTTCAACACCAGAGCCTTCATAAAAGGCTGTGATACTAATAACCCCTTGTGCAACACCACCGCCTACGAGGTTTAAGGAGCTAATAACATGGAGTATTTTCACTGATCTAAAACCTTTGAAATAATTGAGTCGATTCGTTCTGACAATGGAGGATTAACAATGGACTTATAGTCTAAAAAAGCATTTTTCTGTATTATTGAAAGCTGATGTTTATCTTTTTCATACATTAACTGAATTGCTTTTTTTAATGAAAAAAAGTTTTCTCTTTCGAAATATTGGCCATTAAAACCATCCTTTACATAAGATGGTTCTGGGCCCATATGCTTGGACATTGTAGAATGGACAATAGGTGGCAAACTGAACGACATATAATGGAGGACACTTAACCCCGCATCACCAGGATAGCAACCAACAAAGCATTTTTTTGATATTTCTGATATTACTTTACTTTCGTAAATTTCACCCCAAAAGTGAACATAATTAAACTCTGAAAACTGCGCTTGTAAAGATTGCAATGCTTCACCACCACCAACAATATGCAGCTGAATTCCTCTTTCTGATTCCTTTAATTCATTATTAATTTCAATGCATGCTTGAATTAATATCCCAATATTTGAACCATGTCTTAAGCGACCAATAAATAAAATACCATTTTCATTACCCTCTTTGTGCGAAATAGGATATTCGTTGACAATTGAATTTTCTGCTACTGAAGTTTTTTTATATATCGGTAACGATTTTAAGGAATCTTTGGAAAGCTGTGTATAGGCAACATATTGATCACAAAGTTTGCTATATAGATAGTATGTAAACTTATTACCCCAAGATATTTTGTCTTTGCGGTATAAACCCTGACCATGGAGGAGTACTTTAACCCCCTTAAATTTAGCTATAATTAAAGCAAACCAAGTGCTTAGGTAACGCGGATTTGCTGTAATAAATAAGATGTCTAAATTGTCATTTAAAACCTTTATAAATAGTGTTGGTTGCCAATATAATATTTTGAAAAACATCTTTTCTTTAACAACGTTGATATCTATTGAATCATCATGAATATCCAAACCAAATTCATTACTTACGGATGCTAACAAGCCGACCTTGTAATCATACGAAAGCGCAGAAAAAACAGGTATACGATACTTAGTTAAATATGGCTGAACTATTAATAGACTGCGAATTTTCATAATTTAATCCATTAAAAAAGGTAACGAATCGCCCTAAATGACTTTACATAAAACTTTAAAAATAGGCAAACCGGTTTTGCTGGTTTTAAGTTGGCACTATTCCACTTTTCTCGCATACGTGCATGATCTTTTACTCGGTACTCTTCGTGTTTATTCGTGCCACTAATTGACTGGGAATGGACACGGAACTTAGCTAATAAGCCTGAAACTCTCTTTGCTTTAAAGTTTTTTATAAAGGCATCTACAAAAAACTCTCCATCCCAGCATGTTCTGTTTCGCTCATCAAATCCACCTACTGCTTTAAACACTTCAGCTTTACAACATGAAGCTTGTTGGGGAATGGCGCTTGCACCACAGGCATAAATTGTTTGTGATACTGGACCTGATAAAAACTTTGATACTTTACGGCCAGGTAAAGTGGAGGGTTGCCCGTTTTCATCTATGATTTCTATATCACCAAAAACGATATCCACATCTTGGTTGTTATTAAAGACGTCTACCCAAGTTTGTACTGTATGATTATTGAGTACATCATCAGAGTTAATGTAGGCATGTAAATCACCAGACGCTATTTTAAAAGCAGAATTTAAAGCAGCAGCGGCCCCCCCATCTGGACCTATATTAATGTGCGCGAAATGCTCTTTATACTTTTCAATTATTTCTACACTACCATCAATAGAGCCACCATCAAAAATAATGTACTCAATGTTTTTGTAAGATTGGTTAATGACTGAAAGAATCGTTTCTTCTAAAAAATCAGCTTGATTGTATGAAATAGTAACGATAGAAACTAATGGGTTAGCATGCATTGATTCAACTCCTCTGGCAATTTGACAATATAAACACTTCGATAACCTTCATGATTTGAATCGATTGCAAAATAACCACAATCCGACTTCCAACGTGGATGGAAGTCACAGTGAATACCGCTTCTAGAATATACAAAATTATCCATTGAAAACTTTTTCATCACATCTTTATCAATATATGGCAATACAGATTCATAGTTTACTGCAGAAGGCTTTTTATCACTTTGCTTGAGTTCACCAAAGACATGAAGCTTGTTTTCTTTACAATCAAAAACCATAAGTTGCCTAACCCAATCCTCATTTGGATAAGTATCCGTAAGTAATAAACTTCTGTTTTTAGGGCAAAATGAAGGATGACCATCTTGGATAGGTAGCTCTTCAGAAAACTTTTCATTCGAAAATTTTTCTCTTGTAGTAACAATTTTATAAAAACCTTGGGCAATAATCTTCTTGCCTAATAATTTTCTTACCACGGGTTTAACCAGCTGTAATAATGCAGGTATGATAGGTGCTTTTTGTAAAAAAGAGCTTGAACGAAGTGCCTGAGCTTTTGTTATTGGTTTTCCCCAAATCATGATTGATTCATTATCTATCCAATCAAAATGCGATAAAAATCCCTCATCCCAAACTTCAGAACCTGTACCATCGTTATCACAGATAACTAAACGTGTTTGAATTCCACCATCTGGTAACCAATATCTATGCAAAAAGCAGATTTTACTTCCATCTGGTGAAGGTAGGATATGAGTTACATAGTGATCCGTTTCAAATAGAATAGGGCCATTTCCCTTTGTATGTGCAATTTCTTTTAAGGAAAGGATTAATTCAGAATTACCTGTGGCAAGATCTGTTTTCCAAATTCCATCCTCTTCAGGAGTATGAATACCTGCCGTTTTATCCATAACGCCTGCATAGCCATATCCCCCAAGACGGTACATGCGCTCATAGTTCAAGCCATAGGAAAATTCCTGACATGGAGAAATGCAATAAGTTGGCTTGTCACAAAAACGAACTAAAGAACCTTCGGTGTCGATAATTTTGGCTACAAATCTATTCTCATACAGAACATTGAATATTATCCTATCTGTGCTTCCTTTTTTAATCCAAGCTTGCCTACCGCCTTGAGGAAAATTCCAACAAATAGTTCGGTCTAAGGGGCTAACCTTTCCTGATTCTAAATCAACTAAAACAATCTCAGCGTAAGTGTTTGCATTCGGAATTTCTTCCATAGATTCGACTTTTAAGCATAAGAAGGTGTTGCTATTGCTTGACCATGGATCTATATCATGGAAACCCACAAGATAATGACCTTTTTCTTCGGTTATTTTTTTTATGTCCATCATTGCCCTCGACTCAATTATTACGTATTTTATTTGTTTATTTTTTGCGGGTAGCATCCGCCAAAATCACACAGGCAACGACAATATATACTGCCTCAACACAGCGCCTAGCTTGTCCAAATGGTGAAAAAAATATGTCCCAAAAAAGAGTAAATAAAACCAATAGTTCGAGAGATGTTAATTGCTTAGACTCAACTGTCCCTATACTCAAACCTATTGCTTTTAGAGTTAAATAGATAATGTATAACCAGAAAAAGGCTCCGAAAATTCCGTGGTAAACCCAAGTACCCAGCAACATTGAATGTGAAGGTATCAAAAACCTTTCTTGTGCAGCTACCGCACCCCAGTTAACTTCCTTTCCTATGGCTTCCAGGTGTGCTAAATACATATAATAATATTGCATGCTTTCAGCCCAAGAGCCATGACCATATAAAGGTGAATCATAAATGGCATTAAAAGAAACTAAGCTCTCGGAACGACCCGCAATAATAATGTTAATTTCGCCACCAGCCGTTTGTTTTAAATATTTTTCTTGTGCCTCTTTGCCAAAGACACCAGCTTCATTTAGGTTGCCATATATGCTGGTAGCAATAGGGAACGCAACAACAACAGATGCTAATGCACCCATTAGTAGTATTTTACGGTTTTTTTCGGACTTAACCTTTAACTGAAAGGCACTAACGATACCAGCCAAAGCGGTGATTAGGAACAAAGATCGGGCATTTAGGTATAAATCAATTGGAGATAAGAGTAATAATGCTTTACCCTTTACCCTTTCACTTTTTACCAAAAAACCTATTGAAATAAGAAAAAAAACTGTAACTGCAAACCCACCGCCCATTTTCCAAGGCGTATCAGTTAAGCTCTGCGACCATAATTCTGAACTATCTGTTGCCCATTGTAAAAGCACCGCTACAGCAGACCCAAAGATTGCTGGTATATATCTATCTCTCTGTCCATCAATCAAAACAAAAAAAACAAATAAATGTAACCCAAATAATATTACAGCCGCAATTCCACGTAAGAAATTATCTATGCTGGTGCCATTCATGGTATCAGAAATAATTACACCAATTAACCAGAAGCCTAAAAAAAGCATGATTTTGTTTAAGTACGGCTGATCAAACTTAAGGTTACGATTCAACAGCATTAATGGTGCTAATATTGCCACTGCAATATCAGAAAACATCAATTCACCAATAACACTCACTGTCGGTACCGTTAAAACGGGTAACAAGAATAACAGAGTGGTGCGCTGATTAATTTTTTTGACTTCAATTTGCATTATTCGAACCTCGTTTTAATGCTTTTTGAAGTAGCTGATTTATTTCTTTTATAGGTGGCTTAGCCAGTCCCCATACAAATTCACGGATGGTTATATCTACCACTCCTTTTAAAGACCATATAGCTAAAATCATCATTGCTATATCAATTAAGGTTACACCGAGCGCTACACCTAAGATTCCATAATCAATTACCAGTAAACCTGCAATAATCAACCCCAATACAGCAAATATTAAATATCCCCAAGCAACAGGTCGGTGGCGATTACTTCCCATGCGAACAACCGTCACTATTTGCCATAATGACTCTGCAACAACTCCAGCAAGAAGTATGAGTAACAGGTCTTTATCAAAGCTAATATTTCCTTGAGTCCATAGCGTATATATCCAACTGCCTAGGAGAATAAAGCCCCCAACCATCAACAATGCTAACCAAAAAGTTACACGAGACAAAATAGTTACAATCTTTGTTAATTCAGGCCTATCTTCATAAGATTGTAACAAACCAGCTTCTGACAACAATGGGTTCGCAAAGACTTTAACAACAGAAGACCCCAATCTTGCAAAGGTTCTATGGGTTGCAAATATTACTACTGCAATAGGGTCTAGAGCCTTTGCAATTAAGATAATAGAGCCTTGCAAAATTATAGCTTGCGCTAAAGGTATTAGCATCATTTCAAGCCCAGAAAATAAATAAGGCTTCATTGAAATTTCGTTGTTCAGAGGTTGGTATAGTTTTCGAATTTGACATAGCCCCAATCTTTTTAAGACTAACCATTCAAACCAATAGCCTCCTAAGGTCAATAAGAGCATGCCTGCTGCTAGACTAACTGGGCTGGCCTTAAAAACCCAAACGAGGATAAATGCCAAAGCGGTCTGTAATAGAGCTAGTAGCACTCGAATCCACAACCCATAATGCGTTTTACCTTTTGATCGTAAACCAGCAACCAGGGTTAGCGAATTTTGAGATATAAGTGCAGACAACGACAGTAATAAGAAAACTGTACTTACTTCAGTAGCTGACATGACTTCTAAACTCATCCACTCTTTTATTGGTAGTATGAAAGCAAAGCCAGCTAGAAGTGTCGCAATTAATAAAGACCAACGCTGGAAGTAAACAGAGTAAGTGCTGTAAAAGTCTACGACACTTTTTTTATTTTCAGAAGTTGCACGTCTAGACAATTCATTAGAACCCGCCAGCACAAAACCAAAATCAGCCAATGACAAGAAAATTGGAATCGCACTTACTACTAACCACTCACCGTAAAGCTGCGCAGGCCAAACAGTCACAAGTATGGTAACAAGCAACAACTGTTGAATTATTCGTACAATTAAACTAGCTGAATTAGCAATGCTGGATTTGAATAAACGATCGCGGCTTGACATTATAAGGCTCACAAAGCTTTAAAAATAAAGACTTATTGTTAATTTTCATTACATACATTTCTTATGTGCTTGGCAGGTACTCCAGCAACGATAGTCCAAGCAGGCACATCTTTTGTAACCACAGAACCAGCTCCAACAATTGATCCCTCTCCAATTTCAACACCTTGCATTATGATGCTTCCCGCGCCAATCCAAGCATGGTCGTTAATCCTTATTTGGGCTTTTACAGTCCCATGGTATGGGGGGGTAGTTGGGTGCGACATAGAATTGATTGAAACGAAATGTGAAATCATCACAAAATCACCAATAGAAACTCCTCCACCCGCATCCACAAAACTGCTATAACCAAGACTAGAACGCATGCCCATAGTCAAATTTTTTGGGTATTTAATGATTACATCTGGACTAATATCGCTATATTTCCCTAAGTGCTTAACACGTTCTCGTTGTTTTGCACGATTGATACCGTAAAAAATACCTTGCAACTTAAATAATTTGTAGATAAATCGATAGGATTTTGTGAAGAAAAAAAACAATGGAAATGCCAGTATTGAAATTACTTCTTGTGACTTCTTATTTTTATTAATAGAGATTTTTAAATCTTTTTTATTCATAAACACGCTCCATGCCATCACCGTAGTTTTTTTGCCTATAGTAATCCAGTATTGACTGTTTATTAGACTTACCAAAACCTACATATTTCTCAGTTCTTTTTAAAACATCTTCTAACACTTTAATTAATGACTCTTGGTCGTTAATGGGAATAATTTTACCGCCAACGTCATCTTGTACTGCACTACCAGCATTGTGTGTACAAATTACTGCACAGCCTGCAGCCATGGCTTCAAAAATTACTCTCGCAGAGCCTTCAGCACGAGAGGGAAAAAGAAAAACATCTGATTCCGACATTAACTTAGCAAGCTCTTTTTGCGAGAGCATACCATGATAAGTCACGCGCGCATCCGCAAGAAGGTTTTCATAACGGCTACGAGAAACGTCAGGCAGTGAACCAGCTAAATGCAGTTCTATTTTTGTACTTGTTAATTGTTGCAGTGCGGCTGAAATCTCATCCACGCCTTTACGAGGTATGATGCCGCCAGCAAAAAGAAATTTAATGGGTCTAATTTGCTCTAACTGATAATAATCTCGCGCTGCAGGTAAAGAATGAATAAATTTATCCTCTACGCCTAAATATACCACCGACAATTTAGCCGGGTCAAATCCCATGAATTCAAATGTTTCAGCGACAAAATCAGAATTGACAACGACATGATCAGCGACCTCTATATCATCTAATACCGCACCCCAAATACCATTTGGCCGTGAAGGTATCGACTCCGGGTAATTACCTTTTAATTCAATCATAAGATTTAATAGCGATGGGTGAACGATTGAATGATCACAAATCGTTTTCATTCCTAATTCTTTAGCAACTTTTACAGAAGATTGCCCAAATCCAGCGCGATAATGATAAATAGTGGCGCCATTTTTAGCCGCTTCGCGCACATAATTTTCAGCCAACTTGCCGTACATTTTAAATGCAAAAACATTAAGAGCTTCTCGATCAAAACCTAACTTATCCAGTATTGAAGATAAAGAGCTTAACATCTCACTTTTACGGCTTTGCCGAACCTTTTCTACTGGAAACTTTTCGGCACGATTAACAAAACGATTTAATTTCTTTGATAATTTAAACGGCCATTTATTAAGAACGCTTTGTTCAAAGGCCGTAGGATAAGCACCGCATAACACTTGGGATAAACGACCTCTTTTTTCCATCTCAGAAGCAGTAAAAAGCATGTGAAAATTTTTGTGTCCGGCTGAAATAATAATATCTTTATTTTTCATTTAATCGTTTCCAAAAAAATCACGAGTATAGGCTCTATCCGCTACATCTAAATAGTTGGTATTCGGATCATAATCGGTTGAGGTTGCGGTAATCATATACTAGGCATTACTGTATGCTTTTTCCTTATCGGTTGTCGCTATAAAATTAAGAATTTTATTAGTGAGAAAATCTTGATTTTCGACATCTTTAATTGGCGATACTTTATCACTCAACAGCTTAACTCGCTCTATTACATATAAAGCAACCACTTCGTTATGCTGATCTTAGGTGCTCAACATAACCGGTACCGGCTACTTCAATTTTAATTTCTTATCTTTTTAGCACTAAAAATCAATAAATGTTTTTAGCTAACAAACTCATCGGCGTCTTAATCAATATCTTTATATCCAAAAGCAACGACCAGTTATTGATATACACCAAATCTAATTCGACACGTTTTTGCATTTTATCCAGGGTTTCTGTTTCGCCCCGATAGCCTTCAATTTGTGCTAATCCGGTGATGCCTGGTTTAATTCTGTGCCGTGCTAAATACGCATTAATTTTATCGGAGTAATAATTGTTGTGTGATACCGCATGCGGGCGTGGCCCGACCAGTGACATACTGCCATTAAGTACGTTAAATAGCTGAGGCAGTTCGTCGATCGAGCTTTTTCGAATGAACTTGCCGACTTTGGTAACACGCGGGTCTTGTTTTGTCGCCTGTTGCACGACTTCTGCATCATTATGCAACTGCATACTACGGAATTTGTAAATCTCAATTAACTGTCCATCAAATCCATGGCGCTGCTGCTTAAAGAAGACAGGGCCGGGAGAGGAGCGTTTCACTAGAATAGCGATAGCTATGAGTAATGGCGATAACATTAGCAGACCTGCTAATGCCAGCACTCTGTCCATGATACCTTTAATCACTATCGATACACGGCATGAGGTCAGTGGGCTTTCGTTTAACGAGATAAGCGGTACACCCGCGACTTCTCTGACCGAATGGTTTAGTAGATTAAGGGCAAAAATATCCGGTGCCCAG
>NZ_JBFIIH010000072.1:0-21028 GCF_041601355.1 Neptunomonas sp. | reverse complement strand
GCCTGATTTAACTATAGACACCAAACGATGATTAGCAAGTAAACAGTTAGAGTGGGACAGGTCGGCTGTGGTTGGGAGTACGGGGACAGTTTACTTAACCCAGCCTTATTTAAGGAATTAAGTAAACTGTCCCCGAAACTCACATTCCGACCTGAATCCAGGTGGCGAGATCCGTGGTCAGGTCATCAGGCAAGCTAGTAGCACTGTCCCTGAGCCCGCGACTATATTTCTCTTCGTTGCAGGCATCACTGGCCTTGCTCTCTCAAGACTACGCAGAAAGAAGAAATAAAGTTTTATTCATCATTGAGGTGTTACGGGGACAGTTAACCTAACCCAGCCTTATTTAAAGAATTAAGTAAACTGTCCCCGAAACTCCTGTAATTTCTAATTTAAGGAATTAAGTAAACTGTCCCCGAAACTTCTTATTTAAGGAATTAAGTAAACTGTCCCCGAAACTTACGAAACTTGTGTCCCCGAAACTTATAGAAAGGGCGATATCTCTTTTTCGATTGCTTCCAGTGCAGCCAGTGGATTTTTTGCCTGCGTAATAGGACGACCAATCACCAGATAGGTACTGCCCGCCTCTAATGCCTGCGAGGGCGTCATAATACGGCGCTGATCACCGACGGCACTATCAGCCGGACGTATACCGGGGGTCACCAGGTTAAAGTTCTCGGAGATGATTTGCCGTAACGGTGAGACCTCTTGTGCAGAACAGACGACACCATCCAGACCACAGGATTCTGTTAATGCTGCCAGTCTTTTTACGTGCTCAAGCGGGTCGATATCCAGTCCCACTTCTTTAAGATCTTCTCGTTCCATGCTGGTGAGTACAGTGACCGCGATCAGCAAGGTACTGTTATTTTTCACCTGAGCCAGCTCGTTACGTGCCGCTTCCATCATGCGACGTCCACCGGTCGCATGTACGTTCACCATCCACACACCTAATTCGCCGGCTGCGCGTACGGCTTTGGCGGTGGTATTAGGGATGTCATGAAATTTCAGATCAAGGAAAACATCAAAACCTTTGTGCTGTAACTGTTCAACCACGTCAGGGCCGCCGCGGGTAAACAGTTCTTTACCTACTTTTAAGCGACAGCGTAATGGATCAAGCTGATCTGCCATCGCAACGGCTTGCTCTACTGTGGGGTAATCGAGTGCTACGATGATACGTTTTTTATCAGGATTCACGTTGGTCTGCTCTCTGTCACTCATTGCTATTTATGCTTTATTCGCCTTCCAAACCCTGAATGGGTTTAGTCGTGCTCCACTTTTTACAGGATGGACATTGCCATACAAGCAAGCGTCCGGAAAACCCACACTTCTGGCACAGGTAACGAGGTTTACTCACTTCCAGTGTGCCAATCAGGCTACGCAGCGTTTTCAGACTATCTCTGGCGTTTTCACTACCATGCTCAATATGCATGGCAATTAAACGGTTAAAACCTTTTATCGAAGGACGATGCTTTAGCTCATCGGTGATAAATGCGCCGGCGGCATACACTCCGCGATCCTCTTTGATCACGTCTGCCAGTGCCAGAATAACCGTGGCTGAAGGCGCGTATGATAAACAATGCCGTAAGTAAAACTCATATTCAGGTGTATTATTTAACGCCGTGTAACAGCGTTTGAGCATCGGAATCGTTTCAGACACAAAGCTCACATCTTGTTTTTCTACAGTACGTAATGAGTGGATGGCTGTTTTCCATTGCTGCTGCCCTATCGCGATGCGCGCCTGAAGAAATGACGCCCGTACCGACTGAGGATCCAGTTGCAGCCCTTGTTTTATATATTCCGTCGCTTCTTTATAGAGTTTTTTATTCACACAGTTTTCAGCGAGCTCACAATAGTAATGTGCGCATTCATGCCGAATAGTTTTTATCTCATCAGGGTTGAGTTGCTGTGCTGTTGCTAATGCCTCATCCCACTCCTGCTCTTTTTCATAGAGCTTGGTCAGCACGGTCAATGCTTTACGCTTGGTTTCGCGGGGGGGATTTTGTTGAACGATATCTTTAAGGAGGTTTTCGGTGCGATCGAGTAAACCCACCGCATCATAATCCAATGCCAGCGCCATCTGAATACGTAAAGAGTCCTGTCTTGACAGATCAGGGCGGGCGAGTAAATTTTGATGAATATTGATGGCGCGTTGCACATCACCTTTACGCCGGAACAGCTTTGCTAACGCTAAGTGTGCAGGAATAGTTTCACTGTTTACTTCTAACGCTCTGATGAAGCTATCAATGGCCTCATCTGTTTTTTCATTCAGCAGGTGGTCCAGACCAATAAAATAGTCCTGACCTAATGCACCACTTGATGCGGTTACCTGATCCCGGCTAACACTGATTCGACCAAGTAACCATCCGATAAAAATCGCGACAACTAACGGAATTAAATACCAGATATCGAGCATTCTAAGCAGCGTCTTTAAGCGATGCCGTCCTCAACTGGTCAAGTTCTTTTGAGGTCGCATTTATCTTACGCTGACTACCCATCAAGCGCGCTTTCAAAGCAACCAACGCTACACTACTGAGCAAGAACCCCAGCACACCACCCAAGACAAAGGCGGCAATCAGCCAAAGTGACAAACTCGCTTCAGGTAAGGTTATAAAAACCAGATCAATCGATACTTTTTCAGTGTTATGTATCGTAAACATAATGCCCACGACCAGAATAACAACTGACAGTAAGAATACTATTATCAACTTTAAGAAACGCACAATTTACCCTCCAATACCTTACTGATACTGCTCAATACTTTCATTTACCTGTTCGCGTAACTCTTTACCCGGCTTGAAATGGGGAACATATTTGGCCGTTAACGAAACAGAATCACCCGTTTTTGGGTTGCGGCCTATACGCGGAGCTCGAAAATGAAGGGAGAAACTACCAAAACCTCGAATTTCGATACGGTCACCATTTGCCAATGATTCAGTCATATGATCAAGCATCGCTTTCACTGCCAGTTCAACATCCTTTACAGAAAGTTCCGGATGCCGATCAATCAGATGCTCTATCAATTCTGATTTTGTCATTATACTCCCTCCACTGGGTCAGACACTATTATTTCCCGTTCTCCCTGTGAACGAAAAAGACGCCGCATGGCGCCTCAGGGATCAGGATTTATTTTTATTCATCTGTTGTTTTATCAGATCACCAATCGTGGTCGGCCCTGCTACATCAGCACCTTTAGGTGGCACTGCTTTTGCTGATTCATCTTTGGGTAGCTCTTTCTGCGACCCTTTCTGCGCCTCTTTGTGTGATTCTTTTTGCTTAGGTGAAGGGTCAGCCTGCAGCTGTTTAATACTCAACGCAATACGCGAACGCTCGATATCAATCGATAATATAACGGCTTCAATTTCGTCGCCCTTATGGTATTGCTTAACGGCCTCTTCCCCCGGAATATCCCAGGACAAGTCTGACAGATGTATCAGGCCATCAATATTTCCCTCTAAGCCTATAAAAATACCAAAGTCAGTGATGGATTTAATTTTTCCTGTGACCTTGTCATCTTTTTTATACTTTTCTGCAAATGCATCCCACGGATTCTGCTGACACTGCTTCATACCCAACGAGATACGACGTCGCTCTTTATCAATTGCCAGAATCATCACTTCGATTTCCTGGCCGACATGAACAACTTTTGAAGGATGAATATTCTTATTCGCCCAATCCATTTCAGAGACATGAATAAGACCTTCTATGCCCTCTGCTATCTGAGCAAAACAACCGTACTCGGTTAGATTGGTCACACGCGCCCTGGTCTTTTCGCCAACGTTCAGTTTAGCGACCATCTCTTCCCACGGATCGGCCAGCAACTGCTTCATGCCTAATGAAACCCGCGTACGCTCCGGGTCATACTTAAGCACTTTGACGTCGATCTCATCACCGACGGTCAGCACTTCGCTTGGATGCTTAACACGCTTCCAGGCAATATCAGTGATGTGCAACAGGCCGTCTACGCCACCTAAATCGATAAACGCGCCGTAATCTGTCAGATTTTTCACGATACCTTTCAGCACAATGCCTTCGGCTAACGTTTCAATCAGTTTTTCACGATCAGCGCTGTTCAGTTCTTCGAGTACGGCGCGGCGGGATACCACAATGTTGTTACGCTTGTAGTCCAGCTTAACCAGCTTAAATTCGAGTTCCTTGCCTTCCAGGTGAGTACTATCACGCAGCGGGCGAATATCTAACAAAGACCCTGGCAGGAAGGCTTCGACACTGCCAACCGTCACGGTAAAACCACCACGCACTTTACCGGTAATAGCACCGGTGATGGTTTCATCTTTTTCAAAGGCTTTCTCAAGTACTTCCCATACTTCAGCTTGTTTTGCCTTCTCACGCGAGAGTTTCGTTGAGCCGTATCCATCTTCGACACTTTCCAGCGCCACTCTGACTTCATCTCCGATGGCAACGGTCAACTGACCTTTGTCATCTTCAAATTCTGCCCGCGGAATGACGCCTTCCGATTTGAGTCCTGCATTAACAACTACAAAGTCATTCTCAATCGCCATCACGGTACCGGTCACAATAGATCCGGGTGCCATGTTCAATCCCTGCAGACTCTCTTCGAAGAGATCAGCAAAACTCTCGCCCATCATCTCAATACCCTCGCAGCTCTTTTATTGTACAGCTGTTTTATAGTACAGCTGCCGCTGCCTGTTATCAGCCAATCGTTTAAATTCTTTAGTACAACCCTTTAACGCAATCCTTTATGACGGACTTCCTCAAGAATAGCACCCAGCACCTCTTCGATAGTCATACTGGTTGAATCCAGGACCATCGCATCACTCGCAGGTTTTAACGGCGCTACGCTTCTGTTCATATCACGCGCGTCACGCTCTTGCAAGTCTTTCAATATTACTTCAAGGCTAGCACTGAGCCCCTTATTTATCAACTGGTTATATCGTCTACTTGCTCTTTCTTCAACACTTGCATCTAAATAAACTTTTAAGGTGGCATGCGGGAACACTACCGTACCCATATCACGACCATCGGCGATCAAACCCGGCAACTCGGCAAAGGCACGCTGGCGCTCAAGCAATGCCATTCTGACGGATGCTATGGCGGCAATCACAGAGGCATCATTACCTACCGATTCACTCCGTATGGCCTGCGTAACTTCTTCGCCTTCGAGGATTATCTGAACAACATCGTCACGCGATGTAAATTGCACATCTAAATGAGCCGCCAGTACTACCAACGCCTCTTCATCTTTAACAGAAACACCATGGTGACTTGCGGCAAGCGCTGTTAACCGATACAGCGCTCCACTATCCAACAGCCTCCAGCCCAGATTGTCTGCCAATAACCTGCAGACAGTTCCCTTACCAGAACCACTCGGTCCGTCCACTGTAATTACAGGTACACGGGTGTTAACTTGAGACATCACGTCTCCTCCTTATTGATACGGATTCCTGCTTTTTGAGCAACATCAACAAACTCTGGAAAAGAGGTTGCTACATGACTGCAGGCTTCTATCATTACTTCACTATTGGCAATGGTTCCAGCAACAGCAAACGCCATTGCTATTCGATGATCATCATAACTACTGACTTTAGCTCCTTGTAATACACCACCAGTAATCAGGATATTATCTCCTTTGACGGTGACGTCTATTCCCATTCTAAGCAGTCCTTCTTGCATCGCTTCAATACGATCACTCTCTTTATACCTTAACTCGCTCACGCCACTCAAACAGGTCACGCCCTGAGCTGCAGCAGCGGCGACGAAGATGACGGGGAACTCATCAATGGCAACCGACACTAACTCATCAGGAATCGTAATACTTCTTAATGGTGCATAACGCACATGAATATCGGCAACCGGCTCACCACTCAACATGCCCGGATTTTCAAGGGTCAGATCCGCTCCCATCAAGCCTAATATCTCTAATACACCTGAGCGGCCAGGGTTAACGCCAACCTGTTCAATTACCAGATCTGATCCCGGATTTATTGCGGCTGCGACTATAAAAAATGCAGCCGAGGATATATCAGCAGGAATCTCAATGTTGGTTGCTTTCAACACCTGTCCCGATGCAACTGTAACGGCATCGTTTTCAATGGTTAGTTGCACCCCAAAATTTTGTAACATTCGCTCAGTATGATCCCGCGTGATGGCTGGCTGCTGAATACGCGTTTGCCCCGTTGCATAAAGCCCTGCCAGTAATAAACACGATTTAACCTGAGCACTCGCCACCGGCATATGATATTCAATAGCGGATAAATGCTGGCCTCCGTGAATAACCACCGGCGCGCCGCCCCCTTCAGAAGTCTGTATAGAGGCTCCCATTTTGCGTAAAGGTTCCGCGACTCTTTCCATTGGACGCTTTGAAAGTGAATTATCGCCCAATAGCTGCGAATCAAAGGCCTGTGCCGCCAATAAACCGCTCAGTAAACGTAACGATGTGCCGGAGTTCCCCAGATACAACGGGCCTGGTGGCGGATACAAACCCTGCAACCCGACACCATATATTTTAACTCTGCCCTGATGAGGCCCTTCAATGACGACGCCCATATCACGAAACGCCTGTACAGTCGCCAGACTATCTTCACTTTCAAGAAAGCCACTGATATGGGTAATTCCCTCTGCTATAGCACCCAGCATGACAGCACGATGCGATATCGACTTATCACCCGGCACACGAATGCGTCCGAGTAACGGACCCGCCGCATGTACATGAAAAGTCACCTGAGACTTTTGCGCGCTTCGGGAATATGCAGTCCCTGCGAGCATTTTACTAAAATGCTCCCGGGCAGATTTTGCCCGCGTAAAAATACCGAGCATCGATTGGCTGTCACTTTCGATAATAGCCTGGCGTAACGTCGCCAGGCCATCCGTAAAGTTGTCTATCTGATTAAGAATTTCTTGCTTATTGGCAACACAGACGTCGTGCCACATTGTAGGGTCTGATGCTGCAATACGCGTGAAATCGCGAAATCCACCGGCAGCGTAGCGGAATATTTCCCTACTATCCTGCTCTTTAGCCAAGGTATCGACGAGGGAAAAAGCGAGAATATGCGGCAGATGACTGGTGGCCGCCAACACTTCATCGTGTCGCTCAACCCCCATCTGCAAGACTTCTGCACCGGTACTTTGCCACATTCTTGCGATAAGACGGATAGCACTTTTATCGGATTCAGGCAGCGGCGTGAGTATGATTTTATGCTTGGCGAAGAGGTTTTCATCCGCGGCGGCGACACCACTTTTTTCAGAACCGGCAATCGGATGCCCGGGGATGAATTTTTCAGGAACACTACCAAACACCGTTTGTGCCGCTAGGATAACGTTCGCTTTAGTACTGCCCACGTCGGTGATAACTGTCGCCGGGTTCAGGTAAGGCTTTATCGCAGCAAGGACGTTTTCAGTGGCTTTAACAGGCACCGCCAGCACTACAATATCTGCCATACCGACAACCTCAGCTAAATCACTACAGCCTTCATCGATAATACCCAGATCAAGGCCTTGCTGAAGATCGTCAGGATTACGGTCATAACCCGCAACAAACTTTGCAAATTTTTTCTTTTTCAGTGCTTTAGCCAAGGACCCACCGATCAGACCCAGACCAATAATTAATACTCGATTGACCATAAAACTCACAGCGTCATACTCCGCTGCAGACTATCTACTTGAACAACTGATTTCATAAGTTTTTTATAATTCTTATAATACCGCTTTAGGGTAAGACCCCAGCAATTTCAGCTCTACCGAACCGGATTCCAGTTCTGATAGTACTTTTTGCACTTTAGGATCATCGGCGTGCCCTTCAAAGTCTATATAAAACATATAGCTCCAGCCACCCTGTCCGGCGGGACGGGTTTCTATACGTGTCAGACTGATACCATGACGATGAAACGGCTCTAACAGGGAATAAAGCACACCCGGTTTATCATGCGCGCTCATCAGTATTGATGTTTTATCATCACCACTGACGCCAACGTCCTGATCGCCAATGATTAAAAAGCGTGTACTGTTATCTGGCTGATCTTCGATGTTACGTTCCAGCACCTGTAGCTGATATAACGACATCGCCATATCACCGGCGATAGCCGCCGTGCCAGCCTCTTTCGACGCCAGACGGGCACCTTCGGCATTCGAGCTGACGGTTATATGCTCGGCATGCGGATAGTGAGCATCTAACCAGCTGTGACACTGCGCAAAGGATTCCTGGTGGGCATATATGCGGCGAATCGATGCAGAATCTGTCTTCTCCTGGACCAGCAAGTGATGATGGATTTTCAATTCCAACTCACCACAGATACGCAAATTAAAGCGTTTGAACAGGTCCAGTGTATGCGTTGCCATCCCTTCAGAGGAGTTCTCTATCGGCACCACGCCATAATGTGCCGCGCCGGCTTCCACTTCGCGGAACACCTGATCAAGAGAGTTCATCGGGGCGCTTTCAGCAGAGTGGCCAAAATGTTTCAGTGCGGCCTGCTGAGTAAAGGTTCCCTCAGGCCCGAGAAATGCCACGCGCATCGGCTTTTCAAGCGCCAGGCATACTGACATGATCTCACGAAACAAGCGCGCCACTTCTTTATCTGCCAACGGCCCTTCGTTACGCTCCATGACTCGCTTAAGCACCTGCGCTTCACGCTCAGGCCGGTAGAAAACAGCAATTTCATCTCCCTGAAACTGCTGTTTAACTTCCGCTACCCGTTGTGCACAGCTAGCACGCTGGTTCAGCAGAAGATGAATTTGCTTATCGATTGAATCAATCTGGTCGCGCAGTACTTTGAGCGCCTGTTCCTGTTCAGTCATGCAAAGATCCTATTTTTGCTGATTAGCCTTACTTTTTCTCAACATGCTTACTTCTCAACATGCTTACGCTCAAAATGCTGCATAAATTCAATTAATGAATCAACGGCTGTTTCAGGCACGGCATTGTATATACTGGCACGCATACCACCCACAGAACGATGCCCTTTTAGGTTAAGTAACCCGGCCTGCTCGGACTCTTCTATAAAAAGCTTATCCAAAGCAGCATCGGCGAGTGTAAAAGGCACGTTCATCCAGGAACGGTTGGCAATCGCAACCGGGTTCGCATAGAAAGTACTCTGATCAATCGCCTGATAAAGCTTTTCTGCTTTACGCTGGTTGATCACCTGCATACCTTCAACACCACCCTGACGCTTCAGCCATTGAAAAATCAATCCGGCAAGATACCAGCCATAGGTAGGCGGCGTATTATTCATCGAATCCGCAGCGGCATGCACGGCATAGTCAAACATAGTCGGCGTACCTGCCAACGTTTGACCCATCAGGTCCTCACGTACGATAACCACGGTTAATCCCGCAGGCCCGATATTTTTCTGCGCGCCGGCATAGATCAAGCCAAAACGAGACACGTCGATCGGGCGAGACAAGATAGTAGAAGACATATCCGCGACTAAAGGCACATCACCTGTTTCGGGAATATAGTCAAACTCAACACCACCAATGGTTTCATTCGGCGTGTAATGCACATAAGCAGCCTCAGGATTAAGCTGAAGCTGATCCTGGGAGGGCGCCGATGTGAAATTATTATGCTGCGTTGTTGCGGCAATCTTTACGTTGCAATAGCGGCTCGCTTCTTCAATGGCCTTTTTGGACCAGACGCCGGTATTGATATAATCTGCGGTTTTTTTATCGCGCAAAAGATTCATTGGAATCATCGAAAACTGGCTGGTCGCACCGCCTTGCAGAAACAATACTTTATAGTTATCCGGCACCTGCATCAGATCACGAAGATCCTGTTCAGCCTG
Source organism: Neptunomonas sp. (assembly GCF_041601355.1). GTDB lineage: Bacteria > Pseudomonadota > Gammaproteobacteria > Pseudomonadales > Balneatricaceae > Neptunomonas. The sequence continues at coordinate 11,282 of NZ_JBFIIH010000072.1, read as the reverse complement.
CTCTGCAACAGAAACATACTCTTTACTGCGATGGCTCATTTCCATTATGGAAAGCCCATGGCCATGCCAATCGAGCATCTCTTCCTGTGCTTGTTTCAAAACCTCTTCGGGAAGAGCTGCCGGGCCGGCACTGAAATTCAACTTACGAATCATCTCGTTCTCTTAATGTTCACTCAGTCACAATAAAAAGCGCGGCTTTCGCCGCACTTAACTTACTCTGCTTCAGGCGTATTATCAGGTAACTCGTCCTGATCTTCATCTGAATCTGTTGGCTCTTCTATATCAGCATCTGTCTCCACATCTTCAGCTACAGTAGATCCAACGTCCTCAACACCGTCTGCACTTTCAATATCATTAGCACTATTATCAGCACTGTCAGCGCCCTCATCACTCTCGATATCAATGACTTCAGGTTCTTCGATACGTGCCAGGCTCACCAGATTTTCACCACCGGCCACACGAATCAGCATGACACCCTGCGTGTTACGACCCAGTACTGAAATTTCTGAAGTACGCGTACGCACCATAGTGCCCTGATCACTGATCAGCATCACATCATCGCCTTCGAAGACCTGTACAGCGCCGGCCAACACACCATTACGATCAGTGCACTGCATACCGATAACACCCTGGTTACCACGGCCTTTGCAAGGGAAGTCTTCTACGGCGGTTTGTTTACCGAAACCGCGTATTGACGCGGTCAGTACCTTACCGCCCTCTTTTGGAATAATCAGAGAGATAACACGTGTTGTCCCCTTCATTTTCACACCGCGAACACCGCGTGCGGTTCGACCCATCGCACGCACGTCAGCTTCGTGGAAACGCGCTACCTTACCGGCATCGGTCACCAACAGAATGTCATTATCACCTTCGGTGATAGCGGCACCAATCAAGGCATCATCATCCAGCAGATCAACAGCAATCAAACCTGAAGACCGTGGGCGTGAAAAGTTAACTAAAGACGTTTTCTTAACGGTTCCACTGGCTGTCGCCATAAAGACAAAGCGATCTTCACTGTATTCATTAACAGGCAAGATCGTTGAAATACGCTCGCCTTCATCCAGCGGCAGAATATTGACGATCGGACGACCGCGCGCTGCACGGCTGGCTTGCGGTATTTCGTATACTTTTAACCAGTAGACTTTACCTTTATTGGTAAAGCACAAAATCGTAGCGTGTGTACTGGCAATCAGCAGATGCTCAACAAAGTCTTCATCTTTAACAGCCGTGACCGACTTACCTTTACCGCCACGACGCTGCGACTGATAGTCGGTTAACGGTTGTGTTTTCGCATAACCGCCATGAGAAATAGTGACCACCATATCTTCTTCAGTGATCAAATCTGCAACGGTTAAGTCACGCCGGGAAGCGATAATTTCGGTACGGCGTTCATCACCATACTCGGCCACAATCGCTTCAAGCTCTTCGCGAATGACTTCCATCAAGCGGGTATGAGACGCAAGAATTTCGAGCAATTCAGCGATTCTGATCAACAGTTCCTGATATTCGTTGATCAGTTTCTCATGTTCAAGACCGGTCAAACGATGCAAACGCAAATCAAGAATTGCCTGAGCCTGGACAGGTGAAAGGTAATATTTACCGTCACGCATTCCATACTGAGGATCTAGATCATCCGGTCGGCATGCGTTTTCACCCGCACGCTCCAACATATCGACCACCGAACCCGGTTCCCATGCTGTTGCAGACAAACGCTCTTTTGCTTCTGCTGGTGTGGGCGATTGCTTGATTAATTGAATCACTTCATCGATGTTAGCCAGTGCAATCGCCAGACCTTCCAGCACATGGCCACGTTCGCGGGCCTTGCGCAGCAGGTAAACTGTCCGACGGGTAACGACTTCACGGCGATGTCGAATAAAGTTCTCAAGCAGTTCTTTGAGGTTCAGTATTCTTGGCTGACCATCCACCAGTGCCACCACGTTAATACCAAACACACCTTCCATTTGTGTTTGAGCAAACAGGTTATTGGCAATGACTTCAGGCATTTCGCCACGCTTCAGCTCGATGTAAATACGCATACCATCCTTGTCGGATTCGTCACGTAACTCGCTGATGCCTTCTAGCTTTTTCTCTTTTACCAGCTCGGCAATTTTTTCTATCAAACGCGCTTTATTCAGCTGATAAGGAATCTCGGTAACAATAATGGCGATACGGCCTTTACTGTTTTCTTCGACGTGATATTTGGAGCGGATATAAATACGACCGCGTCCGGTACGATATGCTTCAAGAATACCCGCACGGCCATTAATGATGGCACCCGTCGGAAAGTCCGGGCCAGGAATGTAGTTCATCAGCCCATCGACATCGAGCTCAGGGTTTTCTATTAAAGCAAGACAACCACTGACAACTTCACGCAGGTTATGCGGCGGGATATTAGTCGCCATACCCACGGCAATACCGGATGAACCGTTAACTAATAGATTGGGTACACGCGAAGGCATGACTTCCGGAATAAATTCAGTGCCGTCATAGTTTGGTACGAAATCGACGGTTTCTTTATCTAAATCAGCCAGTAGCTCATGAGCAATCTTGTCCATGCGAATTTCGGTATATCGCATTGCAGCTGCAGAGTCGCCATCAACCGAACCGAAGTTACCCTGACCATCGACCAGCGTATAGCGCATGGAAAAGTCCTGAGCCATACGAACGATAGTGTCGTATACAGCACTGTCACCATGAGGATGGTACTTACCTATAACATCACCCACCACACGGGCTGATTTTTTATAGGGTTTGTTCCAGTCATTGCTTAGTTCGCTCATCGCAAACAGGACCCGACGATGCACCGGTTTTAAGCCATCACGGACGTCAGGCAGTGCCCGACCGACAATAACACTCATGGCATAATCGAGATAAGACTGCTTCATCTCATCTTCGATATTTACCGGCAAAATTTCTTTGGTTAAATCACCCATGTGTTTCAGCTTTCCTTGATTCGGTCTGCTAATCTTGATTCGTTCTTAATCGAACAAGCCCTCAAAAACGGGCCCCTTTTTTAACCGGACGAGTATACCACAAGATTCTAAAAAGATTGCCGCAAAATGAATATGTTGCACTGACTGTTTAACCTCGATAGCCAGTGTTAGAATAGTTTTAATCGAATTACAATTCAGATACCGTTTCTTATGACAGATCATACATTTTCAGCAAACGTTGACCCTTCCGAAATCGCCAAGTTTGAAGAACTGGCGAACCACTGGTGGGATAAAAACAGCGAGTTCAAACCTCTGCATGACATTAACCCGTTACGCGTGGGTTATATTGACCGCATCGCACCACTCGCCGGAAAAAAAGTACTGGATGTTGGCTGCGGCGGCGGAATTCTGTCTGAATCTATGGCATTACGCGGCGCGGAGGTGTCTGGTATAGATATGGGCGCCGCGCCACTGAAAATCGCTAAACTACATGGGCTGGAAAGTGGCGTATCGGTTAATTATCAGCAGATCACGGCAGAAGAGATGGCCGAGGCTCATCCTGATACATTTGATGTCGTCACCTGTATGGAGATGCTCGAGCATGTTCCGGACCCATCATCTATCATCAAAGCCTGCGCCAAGATGGTTAAACCGGGTGGCCATGTATTTTTTTCTACATTGAACCGCAACCCAAAAAGCTATCTGTTCGCTATCCTTGGCGCAGAACACCTGCTCAAACTTGTTCCGCAAGGCACGCATGATTTTAAAAAATTCATCCGCCCTTCAGAACTGGCCAACTGGATTCGCCAGGCCAAACTGCATACCCTCGACATTACCGGTCTGACTTACAATCCTTTCACCAAGCAGTACCGACTAGACCCTAATGATGTCGATGTTAATTTTATGATCGCGACGTCCCGCTCCGGATTATAAATTGAGCGCCACACGCCACATTAAAAACAATCGAAAACCAGAAGCGGTGCTGTTTGATCTTGACGGCACCTTACTTGACACTGCTCCTGATTTTCATTGGGTTATCAATCAACTCCTGAAAGCACACAACCTTCCGGAGCAGCCCTACACAGAACTACGCAAACAGGTGTCAAATGGCGCCAACGCCATGCTAAAGACGGCCTTCAAACTACCCGACGGTCATACCCAGCTACCCTATCTTAACCAACAAATGCTCGAGCTGTATGCACAACACCTGGCGGTAGACAGCCTGTTATTTCCAGGCATGCAGTCACTACTGGGCACACTGGAAGATAAGCAAATCCCGTGGGGCATTGTTACCAATAAGCCAGTGCGCTTCACCACACCGATTCTTGCCGCATTACAGCTCGACCTTCGCAGCTCATGCACAATCTGCCCTGAACATGTCAGTAAAACAAAGCCCGATCCCGAATCCCTGCTTCTGGCCTGCCAGCAACTGAAAGCAACACCTCAAAACTGTATTTACATTGGTGACCATATTCGCGATATTGATGCAGGAAATCGCGCCCAGATGTTCACAATTGGCGCACTCTATGGGTATATTAACGAATTAGAGAATCCGAGGGACTGGCAAGCCAACGAATACGTTGAACAAGCCGATCAGATTCTATCTGTAATAGACGCGCATTTTTGAGAGCCGTCGTAACAAATAAGGACGCTTTCTATGTTTGAGTACCACGCCCCCGAAAACCTGCTGGAAAACAAAATTATTCTGGTGACCGGCGCCGGTGACGGCATAGGACGAGCCGCCGCTCTTAGCTACGCAGCACACGGCGCTACCGTCATTCTGGTAGGCAAAACTATTGAGAAACTCGATAAAGTCTATGATGAAATTGAAGCAGCGGGCGGCCCCAAGCCTGCCATCCTGCCTCTCAATCTGGAAACAGCCACCGAGCATGACTTAATTGATATCACCAACACACTGGATAATGAGTTTGGTCATATCGACGGACTACTTCACAACGCTTCTGTGCTGGGCATGCGTACACCTATCGAATCATACGACCCGGTTACCTGGCATCAAGTCATGCAGGTCAATATCAACACCCCGTTTTTGCTAACACAAACACTGATGCCCTTACTGCATCGCTCAGAAAACGCATCCATCATATTCACTTCATCGAGTGTCGGCAGAAAAGGCCGTGCCTACTGGGGTGCATACAGCGTCTCTAAATTTGCAACCGAGGGATTAATGCAGGTATTAGCTGACGAAGTCGAGAACACTGCTAATATTCGCGCTAACTGTATTAACCCGGGAGCAACCCGCACCAACATGCGCGCTTTCGCTTACCCCGGGGAGCAACCAGAAACCAACCCGGAACCTGGCGAAATCATGCCTCTTTATTTGTATTTAATGGGAAAAGACAGCCTGGGTATCAACGGCCAATCACTGGATGCCCAATAAACAAAAGCTCAACCCCCCTCATAGAAGCTATATATAAAGGGCATATTTAAGAGGCATATATAAGGGACATATAAAAAGAGCATATATAAAAAAACGCAGCCGATTGGCTGCGTTTTTATTTATCGACTATTTTTTAAGCAGCTGCTTAACTAGTCTTTACGATGTTTTGGCCCAACAGAATGACGCACCTGCTGATGCTTATAACGCCGCTCTAACTTTTCTTTATCTGCCGGCTTCATCCGCACAGGTTTCTTTTGATCCAATCCAAGCCGCGTCGACAAGACTTTAATATCTTTTTGCGTCAACTCTTTCCAGGTTCCGGCCTTTACATCACTTGGCAAAAAGAGTGAACCGTAACGTACACGCTTCAAACGACTTACCTGAAGCCCCTGAGACTCCCACAAGCGACGCACTTCGCGGTTACGCCCTTCCATAACGACACAGTGATACCATTTATTCGCACCGTCGCCATCAAAGAAACGGACATCGGTAAATTTAGCCATACCGTCTTCGAGCAGAACACCCGCTTTGAGACGCTCCAGCATCTCTTCAGGTACATTACCCAACACCCGCACAGCATATTCGCGATCTATATTGGCAGAAGGGTGCATCATCATGTGCGCCAACTCACCATCGGTTGTAAATACCAGCAAACCACTGGTATTCAAATCCAAACGACCAATCGCAATCCAACGCCCCGTCCTAAGCGGCGGAAGGTGATCATAAACAGTAGGACGCCCTTCCGGATCATGCCGCGTCGACACTTCTCCTACAGGCTTATTATAAATTAATACCCGACGTGGGCTTTCAGCTTCGGAAACAATATTAGCTGCATGCCCATCAACCAGAATCTGATCACGGTGACTAACCCGATCTCCCTGAGTTGCTGTGCGCCCGTTTACGGACACCCGTCTTTCTTCTATCCAGCGCTCCATCTCACGACGTGAGCCATATCCAGAGCGCGCCAACACTTTTTGTAACTTTTCATCAGACATGTGACGCTCCTAAAGCATAAAACAAAAAAGCTCTTCAACAAAAAGCTGAAGAGCTTATATTACCAAACTTTACACACTCAATAGAATTACTTAATTAAACAAGCGTCCTTCGTCACGCCATGCTTATCAAAGTACTCCTGGAAAGCCAATGGTGTTCTGCCACGACCAGACCATTCATGAGTTTCGCCATCAGCATCAATAATACGATATTTAGCTTCGACTTTTTTCTTTGTAGTAGTAACTACCAGATCTTTGATATCTTCAAAACCAATACCTGCTTCCTGCATAGTTTTACGAATCATATCAATTTTCGCATTTTTTTCACGATCTGCTTCTATACGCTCTAACTCACTGACTTCTTTTTCTTTCAAGATATCAGTCAGATCGATAATAATTTTTTCAATGTCCGTTATTGATAAGTCCTGACACTGCTTACGCAGAGAATTCTTCCTTGTTAAGATTTTTACGATATCAGTCATTATTCAACTCAATAAATTTTAATTAAACTTCAGACGTATTATCGCCAAAAAATTGAATATTTCAAGAAATTAACATTTTATTACTTAATAATATTTAAAAAGACCTGAATTATTCAAAATTAGCAGTATCTCCTGCGCCTATTCTTATAATTTCCGGATGATCTTCCATTAAACTAATCACTGTTGTTGCGGCCATACCACAATAACCACCATCAATAACCAGATCTAATTCATGCTGCAGTAAATCCCGAATTTCATAAGGATCAGTCAGTGGCTCAGTATCTCCCGGCATTATTAAAGAAGTACTCATAATGGGTTCATCTAATTCTTCTAATAAAGCCTGAACGATTTTATTATCCGGAATACGCAAACCAATTGCCCGCCGTTTAGGATGCAGCAGTCGACGCGGCACCTCTGCGGTTGCTTTTAAAATAAAAGTATAGGCACCCGGCGTATGCGCCTTTAATAACCGGTACATCTGATTATCAACTTTTGCATAGGTACCTATTTCACTCAAATCACGACAAACCAAAGTGAAATTATGTTTATCATCTAATTTACGGATACGTTTTATTTTATCTAATGCCGATTTATCACCTAAATGACATCCCAATGCATAAGCGCAATCTGTCGGATAGACAATAACCCCACCTTTTCTAATAATATCTACCGCTTGCTGAATCAGCCTTTTTTGCGGATTTTCCGGATGTATCTGAAACAACTGGCTCACAATATAACCTCGAAAATAATAATCACTAATTCACTACATCTAATACATGCGGCAAATGACCAGGCACACCAGGAAAACACCCCAAGCTTGTCCAATGATAAGCAGGATTATGAAAATCACTGCCACCCGATGCAAGCAACTGATGCTTTTCAACCAAAACCGAGAGCGCTTTTTGGTGGTCCGGCGTGACTGCCGGATATCCAACCTCCAACGCATCACCTCCCAACTCGCTATAATGCGCCACCAAATAACGAATCTTATTCATGGTTAAATTATATTTCGTTGGATGCGCCAATATACTCAATCCGCCCGCATCTTTGATAATATCAATAATTGACGCCAACTCAGGCCACTCAACTTTAACGTCACCTTTTTTACCGGCACCCAAATACTTTTTAAATGCCTGCTGCTGATCACTTACCAGCTTCAAATCCAGTAGCGCCCGGGCAAAATGAGGACGCCCTATCTGACCACCTGCGGCACAATCAATTGCTGCTTCCAGCAGATCAGGAAGACCCGCCTTCTGCAACCGCAGGGCGATCGCTTTCGCTCTATCCATGCGCAGCTGATCTAACATCTGAAGATGTGAAGTCAGGCGCTCATTATCCGCATCAATATTAAGACCAACAATATGGACAACCTGCTTACCCAGCTTGCAGGTAAGTTCCACCCCTGTAATAAGCTTTAAATCAGCCGAATATCCCGACTTCACCAGCGCCTGATAACCTTTCATTGTGTCATGATCAGTTAACGCCAGTAATTTAACACCCGCCGCGCATGCTTTTTCTATCAGCACCTCGGGTGCCAATGTCCCATCCGACGCCGTCGAATGGGTGTGAAAATCATAAGAATGTGCAAGCATATCAATTCCGGGTTTATAAGCGGACTACAGCTCTATATACTTTAGAGCCCTTTAGCTAATTATACGACTATGAAACTACTTCTCGACTTTTTCCCGATAATTATTTTTTTCGGTGTGTACAAGTATACCGGCGACATCATCATGGCGACTGCCATTTTAATACCTGCCACTTTATTACAAATACTTTACACCTGGATCAAAGAACATAGAATCGAAAAAATGCAGTTCGTCACCCTCGTGCTCGTTATTATCATGGGTGGTGCTACTGTCATATTTCAGGACAAAACCTTTATTCAATGGAAACCCACTGTCGTCAACTGGTTGTTTGGTGCCGCTTTCCTTGGTAGCCACTTCATTGGCGCAAAAACCATCATCGAAAGAATCATGTCCGCCAATATCGACTTGCCACAGCATGTCTGGAAAACTCTTAATTTTGCCTGGGTGTTCTTTTTTCTTTTAATGGGTGTTATCAACCTTATTGTTGCTTACAACTTTTCGGAAGAAACCTGGGTCAATTTTAAGTTATTTGGCATGCTGGGACTCACTGTTGTCTTTATTGTGATTCAGGGCCTTTATATGTCTAAATATATAAACAATACAGAATAGGAGCTTGTGTTATGTTTTACGCCATTATTGCTGAAGATAAACCGGGCACACAGCAGGCTCGTATCAATGCACGAGCTGAGCACCTTGCCAGACTGGTAACACTTAAAGAACAAGGAAAACTGTTTGTAGCCGGGCCACACCCTGCTACAGACTCTGAAGACCCCGGCGAAGCTGGATTCACCGGCAGCCTTGTCATTGCCGAATTTAACTCACTGCAAGACGCACAGAACTGGGCAAATCAGGATCCTTATATCACTGCAGGCGTTTATGACAAGGTTACCGTTAAGCCTTATAAAAAAGTATTACCCTAAAAGCGCAATATTTTAATAATTGTACTGTTTTATGGTTCCAAACTTGCGACAGTCAACGTAAAATACCAGATAGCTTAAGTGTGTGAATACTTTCCCATTTTTGATCTGTTAACAGTAGATTAATGGACAGTGGGCTAGATTCATGAAATATTACGAATGCTATAACCCATTATTCACAAGGATATAAATATGAAAAAGCTCGCTATGACCGCAGGTTTCGCGCTTGCGATGAGCATGTCAGCTGCTGCCCTGGCTCACCCAGTAAACAGCGGTTATGTTACAGACTCAGGTGATACAGTATGGCGCACCGGTTTTGGTGAGTGCTGGCACGCTGGTAACTGGACACAAGAAAAAGCAACTGTTGAAGGTTGTGATGGATACCAGAAAATGGCAGCTGCTGCACCAGCTCCAGCTCCTGCTCCAGCACCAGAAGCAATGCCTGCTGACAAAAAATTCGCTGTATTCTTCGATTTCGACAGCGCTGTTGTTGATAGCGTTTCTGACATCGCCAACTACGTTAAGGGCTTAGCTGCTGTAAGCAGCATCCGTTTAATCGGTAACGCTGACTACATCGGTACAAGCGCTTATAACGATGCACTTTCTCGTCGTCGTGCTGAAAACGTTGCTGCAGCTCTTCGCTCTGCAGGTGTTGATAGCAATGCTATGACTGTAGATGCTTTGGGTGAAACTGCTCCTATCGCACAGTGTTCTGGCCGTGGTGCTGCTTTGATCAGCTGCCTGCGTGCTGACCGTCGTGTAGATGTTCAGATCTCTGGCAAGAAGTAATTCTTCTATGCTACTAAGAAAAGGCTGACCATGTGTCGGCCTTTTTTTTAACTCTTTTTTAACTCTTTTTTCGCACTCATTTAACACTCATTTAACACTCATTTAACACTCATTTTTAGCAGGTCATTTTATGCGAGTATTCAGCACTCTCTTACTGATAACCAGCCTATTATTGAGCTCAACCGGCTACTCAGAACAAAAGTACAACGATCAAAAAGTTGTTTATCACATGAATTATCATGACGAGAGCCGTATTTCTGAAACAATGACCAATATCGCAAATCATATTCAAGCCGTTGGTGAAGAGCATATTGAGATAAAGGTTGTCGTTCACGGCCAGGCAATTGAGTACTTTATGGACGCCGTTAACGACCAGGCCAAACAGATCAGCATCGACTCACTGCGCCTTAGCGATGTTCAATTTATTATTTGCGGCAATACACTGGACGGCTACAAGGTTACTCGTGAAGATCTTTATGATGTCGAAGAGGAAGATGTCGTTCAGGCCGGCTTACCGGCCATCATTGATTTGCAACAGAGAGGCTATATTTACGTACGCCCATGAAAATCACAGACTGGTTATCTTTTAAAGCAGTGCCACAAATATCTGCTGAAACCTTAAATACCCGGCTAAGCGAAGGCGGGCATAACCTTTTCCTGCTGGATGTACGCAGCCATACTGAATGGAAACTCAGCCATATTCCTGCAAGCCATTGCATGCCTGTTTTCAATATTGATATCTCACAAATTCCAAAAGATAGCCGCATTATCTGCATCTGTTTAACCGCGCACCGAAGCACACCGGTCGTCAGACAGCTATTACGCCATGGCTATGATGCATACGAACTGACAGGCGGCATGCGCCACTGGTGGAAGCATCACTACCCGACTAACAATCACGCATAAAAATGTATGGTTCCCCTCATGATTGCAACACAGATTTGTGATCATGAGGTGGTTTTGCGCTAATGTATTCGGAGTCTTTAATTAGGAATGTGTTATTCCCGCTCCACGATGAGCATCCGCGCCAGATAGCCCTTAAAAAAGCCGGCAGCTTTTCACAGCTGTTTTTTATGACAGGTTTGCCACCCGGACGGTCAACCGTTTTCATCATCACGCTCTATTATTGCAAACCCGATTAAACCTGTTGTGCCTGATAAGGCTCATTCTTACTTAAAACAG
>NZ_JBFIIH010000071.1:0-21079 GCF_041601355.1 Neptunomonas sp. | reverse complement strand
GGCTGGAAGCGCTCACTGTTTGGTGATCTGCATGCCTATGGCCCTGATGCGGTACGTTTTTACACCAAACGTAAAACGATTACACAGCGCTGGCCTTCAAGCGGTGTACGTGAAGGCGTATCTTTCGCGTTTCCGAGCTAGTTGTTCATAAGGGGGTAGGTTACTGCTCCTTGTTCTACTTAGTTATCACCTCCAGCTTTGCAGGCCATCTGAATCATTTCAGATGGCTTCTTTTTATCAGAGCACCCGGTTTTATATCAGACTATCTGGTTTTTCATCAGTCAAGGCGAACCAACAGTCTGCCAACTATATGGATAAGGTTATTCAACATAAGCATTTGCATAAGCAATGGAGGCATGTGAGTCATATTTACGTCCGTTATGCTTGAGTGCGTATTTATTCTTTTACAAAGAAGCAGGCTCTGAGGTTAAGTATTCAAGAAAGGTTTGTTGTACCAAATTGGAGCGCGCACCTTTGCGCGAGATGGCAGAGAACTGAGTTGAATAATGATATTGTTCAGGTAGTAGGGCACGCATTCTACCTGCCTGTACCCACTGCGCAGCCAAATGCGCTGGTAAATAGCCAATATAGCGTCCGGTAAGAATCAGAAACGCGATCCCTTCTCTGTCGGTAGCGGTGGCGGTCGATGTCAGTTGTTGGTGGCAGGCTTTGATTTCAGGGGTTTGCGCGTAAGCAGGCACGACTGCATCCCAGAGGCTTATTTTGCCTATGTTATTGTCTGTCATTGCAAATAAGGGATGCTCGTTAGAACAGTAAAGCTGCGACTCTTCCTGATAAAGCGGGAAATATTCCAGCCCGGCTAACGCACGCAAGTCAGGCACGATGCCAATGTGCAGACGACCATCAAGGATGCCGAGTTCTATCTCATTGGGTGGGGCCATGCGGATATTGATAGTGACGTCAGGGCCCTGTGTTTTTAGCGCAGATAAAGCGTTAGTGATGCGCATATGTGGCATCGTGACCAGATTGTCGGTAATGCCGATATTAAGCTCCCCTTTGAGTTGAGTGTGCAAAGTGTTTACCTGGGTGCGGAAGTCTTCAATAGAGGAGAGTAACTGCAGTGTGTAATGGTAGATCTGCTCTCCTTCTTCAGTAAGTGAGAAACCCGAGCGACCGCGTTGGCAAAGCCGGAACCCCAAACGACTTTCAAGGTCAGACATGGCGATGCTGATAGCAGCACGGCTGATATTGAGATCAACTTCGGCCGCTGAAAAACCACCGCTTTCAACCACAACTTTATAGATACGCAGCAGGCGCAGATCGATATCGCTCAGCTGTCCTTTAAGTTTTATCTTGCTCACGATGTTGCTCTTTAATGGCAGTTGGTTAATTTTTACTTATGTGAAGCTTTCTTATCTTTGTTTTTTGTAAACATTAAGCAGGTAATAACATACTGTCAATATTGGCATGCAAACAAAGGGCTGATGATTCTTTATGCGTGCGGATATAAATGCGGAAAATGGTTGTCTTATTTATATGAAGCAGATTCATTTTCGTCGCTTAAAAGTGGAGTGTTAAACAAGGAGGTTGGGCGCTGCTGCGACGCTGATGAACAATAATTTAGTGTAAGGTTGGCGATTAATTATGCAGTGTTTCTCCTATTCAGATGTTAATACAATTTTTCCGGTTAGTTATTGTCAGGAATTGTCGATGTTTGGTGCATTGGCGCCAGCCTTTCTCGAGTTCATTTTGAGCGAGGGAAAAATTAACAAATACACTCCGGGCGAAACCGTCTTCTCGCCAGGCGAAGATTCCACCCGGTTCTATGTGGTACTCAGCGGATTAGTCAGCTTTTCACGCCCCAAAGGGAATAAGAAAATTTATATTCGTTGTTTTAAACCCGGAGAGCAGATCGGGTTTGTTGGTATGATTGGTCTGCATGAGCGCAGAGGCTTTGCGATTGCAGAAGAGCAGACCTACCTGCTGGAAATTACTTCAGAGTTATTTCATCAGGTTTGTGAAAAATTCCCAGCCGATTTTGTGGTTTTTCTGATTAATATTACACGCGAGCTGAGTCGTGAGATCAATGATCTGGACGCGCTCTGTACCGAACTTAATACAGTTGAATAAGCCGCTTTTCAAATCTGAAACTCTAATTTTCATCTATTCATCTATTCATCTATTCATCTCTGAATTCTAAGCCTTCAATCATCACCGGGAGTCATTACATAAAGCCCGGCTGTTGCGTTAATAACCCCGGGCCATGCTGAATTGTTAACAGTATTGATTGTTATTGTCATGGCGGGCTTGAAAGTATGCTGGGGGGTATTAAAAAACGCCTCTTTTTCGGCTGATGGGATAACGATAAAGAGGCGTTGTCTCTGTTTTTTGGACTTTTTGACTGTTAGGCCATGACAAAGCCCATGATTAACAATGAAGTGAACGCCAGTGCCGCAGCGATCAGAGCGTACGGAATTTGTGTCAGTGCATGTTGCATGGGTGTGCAACCGGAACCCTGAGACGTGAGTACGGTTGAATCGCTGAAGAAGCAGGCGTGGCTACCGAAGGCTGAGGCAGAGAGTAGTGCACCAACGGTGAGCGGCATCGACATATCAAAGGAGATAGCCATTGGGATTACGATGGGTAAAGAAACCACAAAGACCCCCCAACTGGAACCCGTCGCGAATACCACGGCAGCCATAGAGGCGAAGACTAAAGCAGGTAGCATCTCTTTGGACAAATAAGGTGTGAGCGAGTCAATGATATAGGGTGTCATTGCCAGTTGATCGTTGATCTCTTTGACCATGAAACCCGCGCATACCACAGCGATGGGATGCAGCATCACCTTGAAGCCGTCCAGCATAGAATCAACTAATTGGCCGAAGGTTAATAAGCGTTGCCAGAAATACATCACCATTGTAAACATCGAAGCAACCAGTGCACCGAGTAACAGATCAATATCGTAGTAGACACTGGCCGCCACGAGGACAGCCATCGGTAATAAAAAGTTGATCAGGCCGACGAACGAGGATGTTTTCTTCATGTTCGAGGTGTCGAAGCCGTCGAGCAGAGTACCGCAAGGGATCGGTTGGCCTGCCTGAGCACGTTTCTCGGCATGCTTCATCGCACCGAAGTCACCGAGAATACCCGCAGCGACCAGAAAGACAACTAACAGCGCTAACCAGCCGTATGCCATGTACGGAATTGACTCGATATACAGTGACATACCGTTGCCTGCAGGGGTAGCGCCATTCTCCTCAAGCAGGGCTGCAAAGTAGACAGCCCATGTTGATACCGGCACCAGGATACAAACAGGGGCGGCTGTAGAGTCAACCAGAAAAGCCAGCTTCTCGCGGGATATTTTATAGTGATCTGTCAGGCGTTTCATCGATGCTGAAACCGCTAACGAGTTCAGGTAATCATCGATAAATACCATGATGCCGAGTGCGCAGGTGGTTAACATAGTGCCTCGCCGGGTTTTGATGCGCCCCGCCAGCATTTCACCAAAGCTAAGGACGCTGCCACCGCGCTCCAGCATGTTAATCAGTCCTCCCATCATGCCGCAAACCAGGACAATCCAGGCGATAGTTTCATTCATGACTACGGAGATTGAAAGGTCGCCCAGAGCGTTAACCAGGTTGCCGGGGTCGAGCAGAAGAAGTCCCGCGATAATACCGGCAAAAATTGACTCCAGCGGTTTTTTGGTAATCACCGCGACAAACAGAATAAGAAGTGCCGGTAACAGGCTATAAAATCCATAGGATTCGCCTTCCACATGCTGCGTGGAAAGATAGGCAAAAAAAGCCATAATTCCACCATAAAACAGCAGCCACTTTTGCGGGCTGTTAACCCCCTCTACTGTCTGCTGTGTGGCGTTAGCAGTGGTGCTGCTATCAATGCCTGGCTGAGCAATTTCTGTACTCATGAAAATACCTTGGTCATATTTTTATAGTTGTTAAGCGATTTGGTGTATCGGCTTTACTGGCGAATCAGACACCAAATTTGTCGCGCATTGTGTAATACCAGGCACCTATGGCGGTATAGGGAATACGGAATGTTCGGCCACCGGGGAATGGGTATTGCGGCAAGCTGGCAAAGATATCGTAGCGTTCTGCCTGGCCCTGAATTGCATCAGACAGTACTTTCCCGGCTAAATGAGAAGAGGTGATGCCATGACCGCTGTAGCCCTGCGCGTAATAGATATTGCTGCCGATGCGGCCAAACTGCGGCAGACGCATTAAGGTGAGTAGGAAATTACCTGTCCAGGCGTAGTCTACTTTTACCCCTTTTAGCTGAGGGAAGGTTTTCAGCATATTCGGTACGATCAGTGACTCAATTTTCTCCGGTTCGCGAGCGCCGTAGGTAACACCGCCACCGTAGATCAGGCGGCCATCGCCTGACAGGCGGAAGTAGTCGAGAAGATAATTACAGTCTTCAACGCAATTATCCCGGGGCAGTAACTCTTTTTGCTGAGCCTCGCTCAAAGGCGCGGTGGTAATAACCTGAGAACCACATGGCATCGCTTTTTGCTCAAGTTTGGGTATCAGGTCACCGAGGTAAGCATTGCCGGCGACGACGACAAAGTCAGCTGTAACGCATCCTTTGGCGGTATGCACTTTGACCTTGCTACCTTCTTCAACACGGGTGACCTTTGAGTCTTCATAAATTACACCGCCGAGTGATTCCAACGCTGCAGCTTCACCCAGGACGAGGTTTAAAGGATGAAAATGGCCGCCGCTTTTGTCGAGTAAACCGCCTGTATAACGTTTGGAACCAATGTGATCCTGGATGCTATCAGCCGTCAGCATCTCTAGCTGGGTATGCCCGTGAGCTTCCCATAGCGCTTTCTTGCTTTCCATTTCTTGCAATTGCTTAGTGTTGCACGCGGCGAAAATACCGCCCTCTTTGAGGTCACATTGGATATTGTATTTGCTGATAAAATTACGAATAATTCTGCCGCCCTCAAAGGCCATTTTTCCCATTTCGGTGCCGGTTTTTTTTCCGTAGTGTTTCTCAATAAAATCGATATCGCGGCTGTAGCTATGTACGATCTGCCCGCCGTTGCGTCCCGATGCGCCAAAACCAATGCGGCTTCCTTCCAGTACAACAACGTTAAAACCACTTTCGGCCAAGTGAAGCGCCGTGGATAGTCCTGTATAACCTGCACCAATGATGCAGATGTCAGCATTGATCTGCTCTTCAAGCGTAGGGCGTATATTCTTATCGTTGGCCGAGGCGGCGTAGTAAGACGTGGTATGAGATGGTGCTGCCATAATAAACCTCTGTAATGTGGCCTGCGGGTAGCAGGTGATGCTTGGCTACGAAATAATCTGTAAATACCCAAAATATCAATGTGTTTCAGATGGGTAGATCGGTAGCTGAGTGTAAGGTAGCCGACAATGCTAAGATACTTGGCAGGTGATCTTTGTTGATATACCTAGTAGGGGATATTTTTAGTCGGTTGTTGGTTTTGCTGAAGCGTCATTAATGACATACAGGAAAATAACGCAAGGGTAAAATACTCAGAAGTTGGACCGAAGGGGAATACAAAGAGCTTAATAAGGTGCGCCGGTTTCGGCATCAACAAAGACGTTGTTAATCGTTTTCAGAAAGAGGTCTCTGGCACGGTTTGGCTGAGCCGACTTTTTGCTGATGACGGCAACACCTAAAGAAAAGAATTTGCTTTTGGTCGCTATGGCTTTTAAATCACCTGAACTGATATGCGGGGCGGCAACGGATTCGGGCAGAAAGCAAATATATTGCCCGGATAAGGCCATGGCAATGCGTGAATCGTAGTGGTAAGCCGTTCCGGCAAGGTGCATGCTGGATAGCTGCTGGTAAACTTCTTCATGAGGTTTAAGGCCCGCATGCACCATGCGGGAACCATGAAGAAGCTCTTCGGTGAGCTGCTCCTCAGATAGGTCATAGAGTGGGTTATCCCGGCCGCAGTACAGATAATTAATATCGGTAAAAAGATGTATATAATTTAATCCTTCCAGCTGCCGATGGTAAGGGATAAAGGCAATGTCTAATTCATCATTAAGTACTTTTCTTTCCATATCCCCCATGTGCTCAACATTGGTCGTCATTTCTACATCGGGGGCTTGTTGGCAAAACTCTTTGATTATTTCGGAAAGACGGCAACGCGGATCAAGACTGAAGGTGTCGCTCAGGGCAATGTTAAGCTGCCCGGAGGGGCTGGTGCTGAGATTATGGATGGTGTGGCGAAAGCTTTCTAACAGCTCAAGTAGCTTACACGTCTGGTCATAGATAACGGTACCTTCATCGGTCAGTGAAAATCCTGATCTGCCACGCTTGCACAGCGTCAGGTTTAACCTGGATTCTAAGTTGGCTATATGAATACTAGATGATTAAAACAATAAAGAGTTTAAAGAAAAAGCTTTCAGCAACAGCATTGCTGATGACGCTGGGTTTGGGTGTTGCTGCCGATGTAGCAGCCGCTGAACATAACTGGCGTTTCAGCAACCTGTATGGCCGTGGTACAGCTTTTGGTGAGTTGTATGAAGGTCTGGCTAAAGATATCGAGACTATGTCTGATGGTCGGATTGCAGTGCAGGTGCTTTACTCAGGTGAAGGTGTCGGGACTGCAGGCTTGCTGGGAGCAGTAAAATCCGGACTGATCACAATGGGTGCGCCTTTTCAATCAATGCATGCTGGTGAACTTCCGGCGGGTGTAGTAGAAATTGGTTTGCCGGGCGGTACAGATGATCCTGTAAAACTGAATGCCTTGTTCCACGATCAGGGTTGGGACGCTGTCCTTAAGCAGGCTTATGGTTCCCAGGGTATGGTGTGGCTTGAACCGTACATCCAGCCACCGGTATATATCATCACTAAGAACCCAATCAATTCAGTAGCTGATTTCCAGGGTTTGAAAATTCGTGCACCGGGTGCTTATGGTAAATTCCTGCGTAACCTGGGAGCATCACCGGTATCGTTGGCCTGGAGTGAAATTTATACCAGCTTGGCAACCGGTGTTATTGATGGTTCTATCGGCAGCAACATGATCGACCATCGTGATGGTAACCATGTAGAAGTCGCTAAGTATATGTACCGTCTGCCTCTGGCCGGTGCTCAGGTGTTACCGATCGTTGTAAATCGTGGTGCCTGGAAAAAGTTACCAGAAGACTTGCAGGCTGTTGTGCAAAAAGCGACAGAAAATCATGCACAGGAGCAGTTAACCAAATCTAAAACATGGGAAGCTGAAGCGGTTGCAGAAATGGAAGCTAAAGGACTGTTGTGGAGCCCTGAGCCGAGTGATGCTGATAAAAAAGCGTGGGCGGATGCCGGTGCTGGCTTGTGGGATGAGTATGCTGAACAAGATAAATACAGTAAGCAGCTGATCGATATTCTGAGAAAGAATCAGTAATTCGTCTCAACATTGAAAGGGGTGGTTTTCCACCTCTTTTTATTTAGCAGGTGTACTCATGGTTGCAACTTTCTTAAGGGGTGTATGCCGCAGTATTGACGTTGTCGTTATGCTGACAGGTAAAGCAGCCTCCTACTTGATGCCTATTTTGGCTTTTGTCGTCGCATTCGAAGTCTTCTCGCGCTATTTTCTTGGTAAGCCTACTGTCTGGGCTTTTGATTTCTCTTTGTTTTTGTTTGGTTATATTGCCGCATTAGGTGGCGCATATGCTCAGCAAAAGCGGGCACATATTAACGTTGATATTCTCTATCTGAGCGTCTCCCATAAAACCCGCTGTGTGTTCAATCTGATCTCTTTCTCTCTTGGTATTTTCTTTTTACTGGTCATTATCAATATGAGTCTTGGTAAATATGAAGAAGCTATTGAATTTGATTATCGCCGTCAAAGTGAGTGGGCGCCACCTATGTACCATTTCTGGGTGATGATGGTTATTGCCTGTGGTCTTTTTATGGCTCAGCTGGGTCGCGATATGCTGCTTGATCTGTATTACCTGTTTACCGGTCAGAGGCTAATTGAGCAGGAGAATGATGATGGGAATTGAGTTATTAACTGGCGTTTTGTTGTTTTGTATCCTGATATTTTTTGCATTAGGTGCGCCGGTAGGTTTGGCGCTGGGCGGTATCGCCATGGTTATCGGATATATGACCTGGGGCGACGGGATCTATAACGTTATTCCCTCAACACTTGAAGCAACCTATTTCAGTTTTATTCTGTTGGCTATCCCGCTTTATATTTATATGGGTCAATTGCTGACAAAGTCGGGCATCGGTGATGCCATGTTTAATGCGAGTCAGATGCTGATTGGTAAAGTCAGAGGCTCACTGGCGATCAGCGTAATCGTAGTCTGCTCAATGATCGGTGCCATGGTCGGTATTATCGGTGCCGGCATTATGACATCTGGCAGTATTGCGCTTCGGCCAATGCTTGAGCGTGGCTATGACAAACGCCTGGCTTTAGGTGTGATAATGGCGGGTGGTGGTCTCGGTATTTTGATTCCACCCAGTATTCCTATGATCATGTTTGCGGCATCAACGCAAAACTCTGTAGGGCGGATGTTTTTAGGTGCAATGGTTCCTGCGCTATTGATGATATGTCTGTTAATCGCCTACGTGATTATCAGTTGCCGTCTTAATCCAAAGCGTGCGCCTCTGTTAGAAGAACAAGATGACATCGCTCCGGTGAGCGCAAAACAAAAATTCAGAACTGCGCGTGATGGTTTTTTTGCGATTCTGCTTATCGTGGCGGTATTGGGTAGTATCATTACAGGTATCGCTACACCCACCGAGTCGGGAGCTATCGGTGTCGTAGGTGCTATTTTGCTGGCGATTCTTTTCAAACGTTTCAAAATGGAAATGTTCCAGGCGGCAGGCTTGCAGACTGCTATTTTAGTCAGTGTTGCGATGTGGATAATTTTTGGCGCTTCAGTATTCAGTAACTTTCATCTGCTGATGGGGGTTCAGAGCATGGTGGCCGAGTTTACCGGCGGGCTGGATCTGCCTCCGATTATGATCATCATCATGTTTCAGCTCATTATGTTACTGCTGGGCTTTATCATCGATGAGTTTATTATCGTCTTGATGTGCGCGCCGCTGTTTACTCCGATCGCCGTGTCTCTGGGTTATGACCCTATCTGGTTTGGTGTATTGATGATCATCAATATTCTGATTGCGGTACAGACGCCTCCGTATGGATTTGCATTGTTCTATCTTAAAGGTATCGCTCCGCCGGGTGTGGGCATGGGGGATATTTATAAATCAGTTACACCATTTATTATGCTTAATTTAGTGGTCCTGATTCTATGTATGATCTTTCCTGAAATAGTGCTTTGGTTGCCCAACAAAGTAATGGGTTAAAAAGGAAAAATAATGTTTAAAAATATTTTAATTCCAGTCGACCTGGCCCATGAAGAACAGTTTTCCCGATTGATGGCAGCGGCGGTATTGCTCATCGGTAGCAACAAAGCACAAATCGATCTGCTGTATGTGGACCAGAGCTTAATACATCAGGGTAGCTATCCTTATCTGGATAATAAAACCTACGCTGAACATAAAAAAGATGCCACGGCGCGGCTTGAGTATCTTATTCAAACTTTTGCGCCTGCACATGTGACCTGTGTGATTCACATCCGCCAGGGAGCTGCACATGACCACATCATAGAAGAGGCTAAGTTGCAGCAATCAGATGCTATTCTGATGATGGCGAAGCGGCCGGGTATTGCCAGTTACTTTCTGGGTAATACGGCAGAAAAAGTGGTGCGCCATGCTGATTGTTCGGTATTTGTTATACGTGATCAGTGATGTAAATAAAGGGTGCCGCTATTGGTAGGTCAGGTGAGGTGATTGCTGTTAATGGACTGCTGCAGACACTTATAGAAAATAGTGCTGATAATCTCGTTACTGTTTTTTTTGCGCCTGATCGCCGTAAAGGTGTTTGTGTAGGCATAAGTGTCAGTAAGCAGTGGTCGCATCTGATCTGTCAGCCCCCAATTACTGACTAAATGACGCGGCAGGATGCCCAGATAGTTGCCGCTGAGGATTAAGGTCGCTCTGGCTTCCTGGTGGTGAGCTTTAGCCTGTTTGTTCCAGAGCTTCATGTCTGGGTGGAACTCCCTGCCTGGCATTAGCCGGGGTGATTCAACAAATTTATACTGTTGTAGTTCTTGTGGGGAGATGTCGGCACATTCTTTTTTATAAAGGGGGTGTCTTTCTGCGCAATAAAGCAGCATCTCTTCTTCGAACAGTGTCAGAGTTTCCAGTTCGAGATAATTCTGTGGCAAAACAGTAATGCCGATGTCGACTTGCTTGCCCAGCACGGCCGTTGTGACCTCATCCGATCCCATTGTGCTTATTTGCAGACGCACATCGGGGGCTTGTTCGGCAAAGCTGCGCATGGCGTCGATAATGCATGAGTTGTGAACGCCTAACATATGTTCTGCAAAACCAAGATGTAGATGTCCGAAGATGCGATTGTGTGCATGGTTAACGCGCTGGCCAAATTGCTCGATAGCATCGAGTAGATCCAGCGTAGCATTGTAAACAACCTGTCCATGATCGGTCAGGCTGAAGCCGCCGCGACCACGATCACAGAGGCGCATATCCAGGCGGGTCTCCAAATCTGAAATGTAGTTTGAGATGGTGGAGTTGGCAAGATTCAAACGAATCTCCGCTGCGGTAAAACCACCGGCATCTACGACTGCTTTGAATACCCTGAGTAAGCGCAAGTCGATATCGGCGAGTTGCCTGGAAAGCGCTACTTTTTTACGACCCATTTTTACGACCCATATGTAGTATTTATTGTTAGGATTTATTTCGTTAAAAACCTGAAAACCATAGTTACGATCAATTTCATGAGGCCTGGCGACCTCAGGCAGAGTAATAGAAGATGTTTACATTTGTATATTCAAATGTAAATGTATGGAAATGATTATATAACCCAAAGATAAACTGATCTATAACTACTCAACATAAATAGATAGCGCGATTTTAAGCTGTTTATAGCCGGAGAGAACTGCATGACAATTCAATTAAATGATTCCACTTTGCTTAAAACACAGGCTTATATCGATGGTCAGTGGGTGGACGCTGATAAAGGCGAAACCTTTGCGGTGACTAACCCTGCAACGGGTGAGCATCTGGCTGATGTGGCCAGCGTCGGTGCCGATGAAACGCGCCGTGCAATTATCGCTGCTGAAAAAGCGATGGTTTCCTGGAAAGCGTTACCTGCTAAAACACGTTCAGAATTGCTGGAGCGCTGGTATAACCTGATTATTGATAATCAAGAAGACCTGGCTGTTTTAATGACCGCTGAGCAGGGTAAACCATTATTTGAATCGCGGGGTGAAGTGGCTTACGGCGCTTCATTTATCAAGTGGTTTGCCGAAGAAGGTAAGCGTGTTTATGGCGATATCATCCCAAGTACGCCTGATCGCCGCGGTGTTGTAGTTAAGCAGCCTGTTGGTGTTGTCGCCGCCATTACGCCATGGAATTTCCCCAATGCCATGATTGCCCGCAAGGTGGCCCCCGCACTCGCCGTCGGTTGTGCAATGGTTTTAAAACCTGCCGCTGAAACGCCTTTGTCTGCGTTAGCGCTGGTTGAGTTGGCCGATCGTGCGGGATTGCCTGCGGGATTGTTTAGTGTGTTGCCGGGTAGTAATGCGCAGGCGATTGGTGGTGAGATGACATCAAATACCATCGTTAAAAAAGTGACGTTTACCGGTTCGACTCCTGTTGGTAAATTACTGATGAAGCAGTGTGCTGATACAGTCAAGCGTACCTCTATGGAGTTAGGTGGTAATGCGCCTGTTATTATTTTTGATGATGCTGATCTGGATGCTGCGGTGGCGGGTGTATTGGTGGCTAAATACCGCAATTCAGGCCAAACCTGCATTTGTGCCAACCGTATTCTGGTACAGGAAGGTATTTATGACGCCTTCATTGAGAAGTTTGCGGCGGCAGTAAAAGGCTTTCGGGTAGGTAATGGTATGGACGCGGATTCTACTCATGGCCCGGTTATTACAGAGAAGGCAGCAACTGAAATTCACGCTAAAGTGCAAAGTGCTGTTGCCGAGGGTGCTACGGTTGTACTCGGCGGCCAGCCTGGTTCGCAAGGTGCCTGCTTCTATGAGCCTACTATTCTGACTAATGTGACAGATAAGATGCGCGTTTTCCGTGAAGAGATCTTTGGCCCGGTCGCACCGGTATTTAAATTCAGTAGTGAAGAGCAGGCGATAGCCATGGCCAATGACACTCAATTTGGTTTGGCAGCGTACCTCTATACTGAAAATATGGGGCGTGTCTGGCGGGTTTCAGAAGGTATTGATTATGGCATGGTTGGTGTGAATGAAACGGCTATCAGCTCTGAAGTGATCCCTTTTGGCGGTATGAAAGAGTCTGGTCAGGGGCGTGAAGGCTCCAAATATGGCTTGGACGATTATCTGGAAACTAAATATATTTGTATAGGCGGTCTGAACCGCTAAAACTTCATGCGAATGATGGCGCGTGTGGCGCAATCCTGTACCAACTTTACAGCGATATAATCGATATGATGTTTAAAGGAGACATGTGATGAGTCAAATTATTTACCCGACTACTAATTTTAAAGCGACCCAGACTCTGACGATTGAGCGTGGAGAGGGGGCTTACGTATACGACAGCAATGGTAAGCAATATCTGGAAGCACTGGCAGGTCTGTGGTGTACCTCGTTGGGTTATAACAACCGTGAGTTGATAGAAACGGCCAGTGAGCAGATGAGTAAGCTGTCTTTTTCACACATGTTTGGCGGCAAGACGCATCAGGTAGGTATGGACCTTGCTGAAAAGCTGTCTGCGATGGTGCCTGTTGAAAATGCGAAGGTCTTTTTTGGTAACTCGGGCAGTGACGCTAACGATACGCATATCAAAATGCTTCGCTATTATTTTAATGCGATTGGTAAGCCTGAGAAGTTCAAGATTATTTCACGTGAGCGCTCGTATCATGGCGTAACAGTCGCGGCTGCCTCACTGACAGGTTTGCCGCCTAACCATCAACATTTTGACCTGCCGTTTGACGCGCTGGGCGTTTTGCGTACGGATGCCCCTCATTACTATCGAGGTGCGCTTCCTAATGAAAGTGAGCAGCAGTTTGTTGATCGTATCACTAACAATCTGGAGCAACTGATTTTACAGGAAGGTGCTGACACAATCGCCGCCTTTATCGCTGAGCCGATTACCGGTGCCAGCGGCGTGATCGTGCCGCCAGAAGGCTATTATGAACAAGTGCAGGCGATACTGAATAAGTACGGTATTCTTTTCTGGGCTGATGAAGTGATCACCGGATTTGGCCGTACCGGCAATGATTTCGGTTGTACAACCATGGGAATTAAAAAGCCCGCGATGATGACGTTAGCTAAACAGCTTTCATCGGCTTATATGCCTATCAGTGCCTCTGTTATACGCGGAGATATGTATGAAGCGATGATTGAACAAAGTGCGTCGGTCGGTGTTTTTGGGCATGGGTATACCTACTCCGGACACCCGGTGGCATGTGCTGTTGCGCTGAAAACATTGGAAATCTACGAACGGGATCACATGTTCGCCAGAGCTGCAGTGCTGGGTGAGTATATGCAGAAGCGACTCAGAGAATTTTGTGAGCATCCGCTGGTAGGTGAAGTGCGTGGTAAAGGCATGATCGCCGCCGTTGAACTGGTTGCTAACAAACAAACCGGTCAGGCGTTTAACGGTGGTGTGGTTGGGGCATTTGCTCAACAGGCGTGTCAGAACCACGGCATGATTACGCGTGCAGTAGCAGGGTCGTCTATTGCTTTTTGTCCTCCCTTGATTGTGACAGAAGCGCAGATCGATGAAATGGTCGAAAAATTTAGTAAAGCGCTGGATGAAACTTATCTGTTTGTTAAGAAAGAAGGGCTGTTAGTTAAGCAAGAAGGGCTGCTGGTCAGCTAGTCCGTTAGTTGGTTTGTTAAGTCTCCGGGTCTGATCTTTACGGTCATCTTTTTGGGGGAGCGTTGCTCCCCTTTTTTTATGTGAGCAAGGGATTGTATCCGTGTCTGTCGCTACGCAATAATACCACTAGATTTTACTGACATTAAACGCTGTAAAGCCGCATTGCTCAGTGAAATGCAGGGCTGAAAAGCAAGCTGATAAATAAGTTAAAAGCAGGTGAGCTGAATGTTGGATATCGCGGAAAAAGTAGGCCGGGAGCTGGAGTTGCGTGGTATGAGAATGGCGACAGCCGAGTCTTGTACCGGCGGCTGGATCGCTCAGGAAGTCACTGCTGTAGCCGGGAGTTCGGCTTGGCTTGAGTGTGGATTTGTAACCTATTCGAACAGAGCTAAGCATACAATGTTAGGTGTCGAAGCTGCGGTTATTGAAACATACGGTGCTGTCAGTGAGCAGGTTGTGATACAGATGGCGGAAGGCGCGTTGCAAAAAAGTGGAGCGGATATTGCCGTTGCTGTCAGTGGTGTGGCAGGACCCGGCGGCGGTAGCGCAGCAAAGCCAGTGGGTACTGTATGGCTTGCCTGGGCAATGCAGGGGAAACCCACAGTAACTCTGGTGAACAAATTTGATGGCAACAGAGAGAGTGTCAGGCAACAGAGTGTTCAAAAAGCGCTTGAAGGTGTGCTTGACTGCCTGCAGAGCGCTTTTCATAAAACTTCACCCTAGCCCTCCAATAGCTGTTCTGCACAACTGTTATTTACGGCTCTGTTGATAGCTCTTTTTCAGAAGTCCCGGAGAAGTGAATAAGATACTTGCAATTACACAGAGATGTCGTAATATACTGTCCATACATACAGTATTATTGTCAGGCAGTGTAAAGGGTTGAATATGGACGATAACAGAAAAAAAGCGCTTGATGCCGCTTTATCACAAATTGAACGTCAATTCGGTAAAGGCGCTGTTATGCGCATGGGAGATCAGCCGCGTGAAGCAATCCCGTCTGTCTCTACTGGCTCATTAGGTTTAGATGTTGCTTTGGGCATAGGTGGTCTTCCCTATGGCCGTGTTGTAGAGATCTATGGGCCTGAGTCTTCTGGTAAAACCACCCTTACATTGCAAGTGATTGCTGAAGCGCAAAAACAGGGTAAAACCTGTGCGTTTGTGGATGCTGAGCATGCGCTTGATCCCAATTATGCCGAAAAACTCGGCGTAAATGTTGATGAGTTGCTGGTATCACAGCCGGATACCGGTGAGCAGGCGCTGGAAATTTGTGACATGCTGGTTCGCTCCAATGCCGTTGACGTGATCGTCGTTGACTCAGTTGCTGCGCTAACCCCTAAAGCTGAGATTGAAGGTGAGATGGGTGACTCGCACATGGGCTTGCAGGCACGTCTGATGTCGCAGGCGCTGCGTAAAATGACAGGCCATGTGAAAAGTTCAAATTGCCTGTTGATCTTCATCAACCAGATTCGTATGAAAATTGGTGTGATGTTTGGTTCTCCGGAAACCACAACCGGTGGTAACGCGCTTAAGTTCTATGCATCTGTACGTTTAGATATCCGTCGCATTGGCGCTGTTAAGCAGGGCGATGAAATTATCGGCAACGAAACCCGTGTTAAGGTCGTTAAAAATAAAGTCTCTCCGCCCTTTAAGCAGGCTGAATTTCAGATTTTATATGGGCAGGGCATCTACCGTATGGGCGAGATTGTCGACTTAGGTGTGCAAAATGGCCTGGTTGATAAAGCCGGAGCATGGTATGCCTATAACGGAGATAAAATTGGTCAGGGTAAGGCAAATGCTGCTAAATATCTGAGTGAGCATCCTGAAGCAGCTGAAGCGATTGAGCTGGCGCTTCGTGAGAAGTTGCTTAGCGTTCAGGTAGTTGTCCGGGAAGAAAAAAAAGATGCTGAACAGCTAGATCTGTAAAGCTGGATTGTAAAATTGAGCTATCTGATAAAAGGCCGTTTATACGGCCTTTTTTTATGGAGGAAAAGATGGAAAGCGAAGCAGAAATCAGATCTGCTGTTATCTCACTATTAGCACGAAGAGAGTATAGCCGGGCAGAAATTGAACATAAGTATCGTGATAAATATGATGCAGTGGAGCTAGCAAGCGTATTAGATCAATGCCAGGCCAATGGCTACCAAAGTGATCAGCGTTTTGCAGAGATGTTGGTCAGAAGTAAGGCTGGCCAGGGCTATGGTTTGTTAAGGATATTGCAGGACGGCAAGCGTAAAGGGTTAAGCGAAACCTTATTGAAAGACTGTATCCGGGAGCAAGCACCTGATTGGTTCGAGCTGGCGGCGAGCTTATGCCAGCGAAAGTTTAAAGAGGGGGTTGATACACAGGATAGAAAGCTTTACGAAAAACGGATGCGCTATTTGTTAAGTCGCGGTTTTAGTTACGAACAGGCTAAATATGCGATTGAATCTGTGAATAGTGACATAGAATAGACTAATTTCTGCTTTACATCTCATCATCTATTGACAAAAAGATTCGAACAAATTCCGGCTGCGATATATACTTGTTCGCCATTTTACATGTGATTTTCTTTTAAATCGCTCAGAAATTGGGCTTTTTAAAGTATTGTAACCAGCCAGCGGAACGATTCATCCATATGAAATACATGACAAGTGCCGAGATTCGCCAGGCTTTCCTGGATTATTTCAACAAACAAGGGCATGAAATAGTAGCGTCCAGCTCTCTTATTCCTGCGAATGACCCCACTCTGCTGTTTACCAATGCCGGTATGGTGCAGTTCAAAGATGTATTCCTGGGAGATGATAAGCGCTCTTACAGTCGTGCGACTACAGCTCAGCGTTGTGTCCGCGCTGGTGGTAAACATAATGATCTTGAAAATGTAGGTTATACAGCGCGCCATCATACTTTTTTCGAGATGATGGGGAATTTCAGCTTTGGTGATTATTTCAAACCTGAAGCTATTCGTTTTGCCTGGGTGTTTCTGACTGAGGTTATGGGGCTGCCAAAAGACAAGCTCTGGATCACAGTGCATCATTCAGATGATGAAGCAGAACGTATCTGGAAAGAAGAAATTGGTGTAGATCCGGAACGTTTTTCTAAACTTGATGAAGATAATTTCTGGGCAATGGGTGATACCGGTCCATGCGGTCCTTGTACTGAAATATTTTTTGATCATGGTGAAGAAGTATTTGGTGGGCCGCCAGGCAGTCCTGATGAAGATGGCGATCGCTATATTGAAATCTGGAACGTCGTTTTTATGCAGTATAACCGCAGTGCCGATGGAGAGATGGTTGCGTTACCACGCCCGTCTGTTGATACCGGTATGGGGCTTGAACGTATCGCCGCAGTTATGCAGGGTGTGCACAGTAATTATGAAATCGATTTGTTTCAGCGTTTGCTGAAAGCAACCGCGGCTGCAGTGAAAACAAATGATCTGGATAATAAATCATTACGGGTTATTGCTGACCATATTCGCTCATGCTCGTTTTTGATTACTGACGGAGTAACGCCGTCGAATGAAGGGCGTGGCTATGTATTGCGTCGAATCATTCGTCGCGCTATTCGTCATGGTAATAAGCTCGGCACAAAAGAGCCTTTTTTCAACACGCTAGTGGCTGCATTGGTCAAGGAGATGGGTGATGCTTATCCTGAGCTTGGAAAAATGCAGGAACAGATTGAACGTGTTCTGCTAAAAGAAGAACAGCAGTTTGCTAAGACGCTGGATAATGGTATGCGTCTGCTGACTGAAGAAATCAGCGGTCTTGAAGGGGATGTTATCTCTGGTGAAACTGTTTTTAAATTATATGATACCTACGGTTTCCCGGCTGATTTAACAGCTGATGTTGCCCGTGAACATCAGCTTACCCTTGATATGGATGGTTTTGAGCTGGCGATGGAACAGCAGCGTCAGCGTGCCAGGGCATCAGGCGGCTTTGCAGTTGATTACAACGATAAGCTTGATTTGAATGGTGTGACCGAATTTATCGGTTATGAGCATCTGGAGGGCGGTGCAGAAGTCGTCTCTCTTTTTGTCGAAGGTGAGGCGGTACACCAGCTCAGCGCTGGTCAGAGTGGTATTGTGGTATTGGACCATACGCCTTTTTACGGCGAATCCGGTGGTCAGGTAGGTGATCGAGGCCATTTAAGCTGGGATCAGGGGCAGTTCTTGGTAAAAGATTGCACCAAAGAAGCGAAAAGCCACCTGCATCATGGCGAGCTGGTTGAAGGTGTTTTATCTGTCGGCGATAAAGTTTTTGCGCAGATAGATGAGCAGGCAAGGCGGGCTACAGCCTGCAACCATTCGGCAACGCATCTGTTGCATGCGGCATTGAGATCTGTACTCGGTGAGCATGTTCAGCAAAAGGGCTCTTTAGTAGATCCCGAGCGTCTTCGCTTTGACTTTGCTCACTTTGAAGCCCTGACGGCTGATGAGCTGAAACAGGTGGAGTCGATTGTAAATGCTCAGATATTAGCCAATGCCGAAATAAAAACGGATGTGATGGATATGGAGCAGGCCAGGCAGAGTGGTGCGATGGCGCTGTTTGGTGAGAAATACGACGATCAGGTACGTGTGCTTTCCATGGCCGATGGCTTCTCTATTGAGCTGTGCGGTGGTACTCATGCACAGAGAGCCGGTGATATAGGCCTGATGCAGATCGTTTCGGAAGGAGGGATTGCTGCGGGAGTACGTCGTATTGAAGCGGTGACAGGGCAGGGCGCTCTGGCATATGTGGCGGCTAATGAGAATAGTCTGACAGAAATCTCTGCGTTGGTTAAAGGTTCACGAGATAGCGTTGTCGATAAAGTGCGCGCTTTATCTGAGCGTAATCGTCAGCTCGAAAAAGAGATAGAACGTTTGGCTATGATGCTAACATCGGCAAAAAGTGGCGATCTTGTTGAAAAAGCTATTGAGATTAACGGTGTTAAATTACTCGTTGAAAATCTGCAAGGTGCTGATCCTAAGGCGTTACGCGATACCGTAGATCAATTGAAAAATAAGCTGGGGTCAGCTGTTGTAGTGTTGGCTACAGAGAGTGAAGGAAAAATCAGTTTGGCGGCAGGGGTTACCAAGGATCTGACCGGTCGGGTTAAGGCGGGTGACCTGGTGCGTGAGCTGACCGCTAAGCTGGGTGGTAAGGGCGGTGGTCGTCCGGATTTTGCGCAGGGTGGAGGTGTGGATTGTGCTGCATTACCTGCTGTGCTTGGAAGCGTTAAAGAGTTGATAGCAAATATATAGGGCTACTAAGATAGCTGATGGAGGCTGATAGGCATGGCTCTATTTGTACAGAAATATGGTGGGACTTCGGTTGGTTCGGTTGAACGAATTGAAGCAGTTGCAGACAAAGTGCAACGATTTCGTGAGCAAGGACATGATTTGGTAGTAGCCGTCTCGGCAATGAGCGGTGAGACAAATAGGTTGATTGCTTTGGCAAAAGATATTCAGGACGAGCCCAGTCAACGTGAAATGGATGTCCTCTTGTCAACCGGAGAGCAGGTGACTATTGCGTTACTTTGTATGGCTCTGGAAAAACGAGGCATTGCTGCGCGCTCATATACAGGAAGTCAGGTGCGTATTCTGACCGACAGTGCACATACCAAAGCGCGTATTCAGGACATTGATGTTGAGCGTATACAGGCTGACCTTTCTGCCGGGCGTGTGGTGGTGGTGGCTGGGTTTCAGGGTGCTGATGCTGAGGGTAATATCACAACCTTGGGTCGGGGAGGCTCTGATACGACCGGTGTGGCGCTGGCAGCAGCGTTGAAGGCTGATGAGTGTCAGATCTATACTGATGTAGATGGCGTCTATACAACGGATCCCAGAGTGGTTGAGGGCGCGCAGCGTCTTGAGAAGATTACCTTTGAAGAAATGTTGGAGATGGCGAGTCTGGGATCAAAAATATTGCAAATTCGTGCTGTCGAGTTTGCAGGCAAGTACAAGGTGCCTTTGCGTGTGTTATCTAGTTTTGAAGATGGCCCGGGAACACTGATTACGATAGAGGAAGAGAATACAGTGGAAAAACCAATTATTTCGGGAATCGCGTTTAACCGTGACGAAGCCAAACTGACTGTGTTGGGCGTGCCGGATATCCCGGGTGTTGCCTCAAAAATTCTGGGGCCAATTAGCCGTGCGAATATCGAAGTTGATATGATCGTGCAGAACGTTGCCGCGGATCAAACCACAGATTTTACCTTTACAGTGCACCGCAACGACTATGTTCGTGCCCAGGAGATACTGCGTAAGGTCGCTCTTGAGCTTGCTGCCAGAGAAGTCGTAGGGAACAATAAGATCGCTAAGGTGTCGATTGTAGGAGTGGGTATGCGTTCGCACGCAGGTGTGGCCAGCAAAATGTTCGACTCATTGGCCAGTGAAAATATTAATATCCAGATGATATCTACGTCAGAAATAAAAGTTTCAGTAGTCATCGCAGAGAAATACCTGGAATTAGCTGTGCGTGGTCTGCATTCGGCGTTCGAATTAGACAAAGCAGATACTGTCAGTGAATGACGACGGTACATAATTAGTCTATAGTATGAGTTCACAGAGTCGGCCGGATCTTTGTGATCATCGGGTGGCTTATGCTGCCTGAAATGGCTGGTGGTATCTAAGGGACGATTGGGAGATCCGAACATGTTAATTTTAACTCGCCGCGTTGGTGAAACCTTAATGGTAGGTGATGAAGTCACCGTTACTGTTTTAGGTGTAAAAGGTAATCAAGTACGTATTGGTGTTAATGCACCGAAAGATGTAGCCGTGCATCGTGAAGAAATTTACGATCGTATTCAGCGTGAAAAAGAAGGCGAAAAAGACAGTACTGAAACACAAGATTGATTTTTTTAGAATTATTCCTTTTCTTTTTAAAATCAGTCTTGTATAGTACGCGCCGTTGACAAGGTGAGATGGCCGAGTGGCTGAAGGCGCGCCCCTGCTAAGGGCGTATAGGGGAAACTCTATCGAGGGTTCGAATCCCTCTCTCACCGCCATTTGCGCCCGTAGCTCAGCTGGATAGAGTACTTGGCTACGAACCAGGCGGTCGCACGTTCGAATCGTGCCGGGCGCACCAGTCAACGATGTGAATCGATTTAAAGATCATTAGATTTTTAAATCGATACTGTAAGAAGTTGTAAAAGTTGTAAAAGTTGTAAAAGTTTTAAAAGTTTTAAAAGTTGTAAAGATTTACTGTTTTAGTGTTAGCGCGCCCGTAGCTCAGCTGGATAGAGTACTTGGCTACGAACCAGGCGGTCGCACCTTCGAATC
>NZ_JBFIIH010000070.1:0-21168 GCF_041601355.1 Neptunomonas sp. | reverse complement strand
AGCCAATTAAAATCCCTCACCACCGCTGGTGGGGGATTCTTTATTTCAGGGACAGATTTAAGGGCCGGTTTAAGGGATAGATTTAAAGATCGGTTTAGGAGTTTTTATTACAGGGCTGGCGTAAAATCTGGCTCAGGAGGTTAAGATGTCAGTTGAATCAATGAATGCCGGTAATGTTGCTGCAAGTATGCAAACCGCTACCAGCCAACAAACGGCAACGCAGCAAACAAGCAGTGCCCAGTCGACCAGCCAGGCAAGCAGTGTTAATACGCAAACGTCACAATCTGAGTCAGTGCAGGCATCTCAGAAAATGAGTGCTGAAGAAGTGCAGAACGTATTAGATAAAATGAATGAGTTTATGGGCAAGGGCCAGCATAATCTTAACTTCAGTATCGATAAAGATACCGATGATATGGTGGTCAAGGTGATGGATACTGAAACCAACGAAGTGATTCGTCAGTTCCCGTCGGAACAAACCCTAAAGCTCGCTAAGCATATCGACGGGATGCTGGGCTTAATATTAAACGAAAACGCCTGAATAGTATCAAGGAGTAGGTTATGGATACCAATTTCGTTTCCGCACTGGGTGGTGGTTCAGGTATCGATACCACTGCACTGGTAAAGCAGTTGGTTGAGGTGCAAAAAGCGCCTCAGCAGACGCGTCTGGATTCTAAAAAAGAGACGCTTGATGCGCAAATTTCAGCCTATGGCACGTTAAAAAGCAGCCTTGCTGAATTTCAGGCCATGCTCGAACCTCTATCCGATAACGATACCTTTAATGCCCGCTCAGTCTCCTTTCCTGAAACCGATGTGATAACACCCGCCGCCCTGGATGCTGATGCGCAAACGGGCTCCTATCAAATAGAAGTGATTGAGGTTGCACAGTCTCAGGCATTGGCAGTGAACACGGCGGTTGACGATAAAAATGCCAGTTTGAGTGTGTCAGGTGCACTCACGATCAGCCTGGGTACATGGACCTATGACGGTGTTGATAATGACAACCCGCTCTCCTTTGCTGAGAATGAAGCCCAAACCTCGCTAACGCTGGATATAACAACCGATGATTCACTGCAGGATATCGCGGATAAAATAAATGACGCTGATTCAGATGTACAGGCATCGGTCTTATTAGTCGATGGTAACTACCAGTTAATGATCTCTGCACCTTCAGGTGAAGATAACGCACTGCGCATTTCTGCCGACGATACCGGCCTGAGTAATATGTTCGCATTTAATGAAACCCTGCATGCTAATGTCACAGAGACTCAGCAGGCTAATAATGCAGAACTGAAGGTGAACGGCTTAACCGTTTTTCGTGAAAGTAACGAAATAAAAGATGTTATTCAGGGGCTGGAGTTTACGATTAATAAAGCCAGCCCGGGTGATAAATTTACTTTTGCCATTACAGAAGAAAAAGATACCGCTGAAGACGCTATTCGTGGATTTGTCGAGGCCTATAACACGTTTTATGAAACCGCTAAGTCGCTGACCGGCACCGCCACAGACGCTGAAACTAACGAGACCTCGCGTGGTGATTTGGCCACAGATGGCTCGGCTAAAGCACTGTTGAGCAGTATTCGGAGCATTATTACTTCCTCTGTTCCCGGTGTGAGTGAGTTTAATGCGCTGACTAACATAGGCATTCGTACCCAGTTAGATGGCACACTGGAAATTGTTGATTCAGAATTTACAGCGGCCATGGCTGATAACTTTGACGAGGTTGCATCGATGTTTGCACCACAAACCTCGTCTACTAGCGGTTATGTTGATGTCAGCCTTGGTAGTTATGCCACGAAAACAGTCGCAGGTACTTATAGCGGATCGATTACGACAGCGCCAAGTAAAGGCACTGTGATAGGCGAGATTCCTGTTTTACCCTTGGATACCGCCTCACCTGGTGGCGATTATACTTTCTCAGTGAAAGTAGACGGGGTTACTTCAGGGGAGCTGACTTTATCCGGCAGTTTTGCTACAGCGGATGATTTGCGTACAGAGATGCAATCGCTGATTAACAATGATGCGACGCTGAAAGAGGCAAAAGCCTTCGTTGATGTCGTCATCGAACCCGGTGGTGAATTTAAACTTGCCTCGCGTGAATTTGGAAGTACCTCAAATGTATCGATGGCAACCGCAGGTGCAGAATTTGGCACATCCACGGGTTTGTCGACCGCATCTGTTGCAACGAATGGATCGGATGCGAGCGGAACCATTAATGGCGATGCGGCTTTCGGATCTGGCAATGTGTTATTAGCGAAAATTGATACTGACCCATATGGCCTGAATTTTACGGTAAGAGAGGGAGCACCTGCCGGGGATTTCAGCTTTACCTATTCAAAGGGGTTTGCCGGAGAGCTCTCATCATTATTCGATAGCTTTTTGTCGAGTACCGGTGTGATTCAAACCCGTGAAGACAGTATCAATAGCCAGCTTGATGGTATTGATGATGATCAGACGAGTCTTGATCGTAAAATGACAGTGTATTCTGATCGCTTAACGCAGCAGTATCTGGCAATGGAACGTATTATTTCCAGTTTTCAGACGACCGGTGATTCGATATCCGGGTTGGTTGATATTTTACCGTTTACGGCAACAAGTTAAATTTTATGTAGCGTGTGGTTTTATTATGTTCCGTTGGTTTGCGGGGCTTTTATTGTTTTACCACATGGTTTTACCACAATCGTTTTATAGCAAACTTATAATAGTTACGTGTTGGAGTGAGAAAAAATGAGTGTCAATTTGAATGCCCTGAAGCAGTATAAAAACGTAGACCTGCGATCTGCTGTAGAAACGGCTTCGCCTAAAGAGTTAATCTCTATGCTGGTGGATGGCGCATTAACAGCGATGGCTAAAGCGATGGGGGCGATTGAGCGTAAAGAGATCAGTGCTCGCACTCAACAACTTAACAAAGCCAACGATATTATTTTGGGTTTAAAAGACTTTTTGAATCATGAAAAGGGCGGTGAGATAGCGACAAATCTGGATGCCTTGTATGACTACATGATCCGCACCCTATTGCAGGCCAACCGTACTAATGATGCAGCGAAAGTGCAGGAAGTTATGACTCTGATGCTACAGATAAAGTCGGGCTGGAATGGGATGCAAGTGCCTGCTGCATAACATATAGGTAAGTTTGGTAATGTTGGTTTGAGCGCTTTGATGGAAACATCAAAGCGCTTTTTTTATGCGCTTGTTATGGCAGGCAATTTCAACTGCCCGCCAACTATTTGGCAGTGGCTTATCGCAGGAGCCTGGCCAATAACGATTAATCCGGCGGATTTCTTGTTAAACCGCTTTCTTCTGCTAAACTGTCAAAAAAATGACATGGCTATTGTGGTTTATGAACGCTCCCTCTCAAATGAATGTTTTGCTGGTTGATGACGATGATCAGCGCCGGCATTCTGTCAGTTCTATTTTCAGTTTTCTTGGTGTTGCCCATCAGGTAATGACCTTTGTTGAGTGGTTTCAGAATAATCATGTACGTGATGATCTCAATGTTGCTTTTATTGGTCGCTGCTTGTTGCCGGTTTCACTTGAGAAACTCATCACCTCATTTCGCCAGGAAGATGCACAGATATCGTTATGTTTATTGGAAGCCTGGGATGATGTTGAACAGTTGAGTGAGCGTTCTAAGGTGCAGCTATTGCGCGTGCTGGATGGACCATTGACGGAACATGTCTTAACCGACCTGTTACACGAAGCACAGGTTGTGCGGGGTGTGAAGCGCTCCGGGCTGTCTGAAAAGCCATTGTTTCCTCAGCTTATCGGACAAAGTCAGCCGATGAATAGTTTGAAAAGAACCATGATGCGGGTGGTCGACCGCGATGTGAATGTGATGATCACCGGGGAGTCAGGCACGGGTAAAGAACTGATCGCCAGAAGCCTGCATGATTATTCAAAAAGGGCGCAAGGGCCGTTTGTGCCGGTAAACTGTGGTGCTATTGCGCCGGAGTTACTCGAAAGTGAGTTGTTCGGTCATGAAAAAGGCGCATTCACCGGGGCTATCAACGCCCGCGCCGGACGTTTTGAGATGGCGGATGGTGGCACCTTGTTTCTCGATGAAATTGGCGATATGCCATTAGCGATGCAGGTAAAGCTACTGCGGGTCTTGCAGGAGCGCTGCTTTGAACGTGTCGGCGGTAGTAAAACCATTGACGTTAATGTACGTATTATTGCCGCGACGCATAAAGATCTGGAAGAGATGATTCTCAACGGCACCTTTCGGGAGGATCTGTATTACCGGCTCAACGTTTATCCTATTGAAACGCCGCCTTTACGTGAGAGAAAAGCCGATGTGGTGATGTTGTTACAGACATTGGCACAAAGGGCGGAGAAACAAGGGCTGGGGCGTTTGCGCTTCCATGCATCGGCGCTGGAATCGTTGCAACGTCATCCCTGGCCTGGGAATGTGCGAGAGCTATCAAATCTCATCGAACGTCTGGCTATTATGCATCCTGATGGGGTGGTGGGTGTTTCGGAACTTCCGGCGAAATGTCGGCATATTTCTGAGCCTGAACCCACCCGCTATCAATCGCAAAACACGTTTCAGCTGGAGAGTGGCAGCGAACAGGACTGCATGATGACTGCCGGTGCCTCCGGCCAGCAGGAAGTTTTTTCTGCTTTTAAAAGTCAGGAGCAAGCTATAGCGCTTCCTGATGAAGGCATCGATCTTAAGCAGTATCTGGAATCGATCGAAAAGGCGTTGATTAGTGATGCGCTGGATAAAACCGGCTTTGTTGTGGCGCGTGCGGCGGCGATGTTAATGATTCGCCGCACCACACTGGTAGAGAAAATGCGTAAATATGGAATCCAACGGTTGTCAGATTCATGACTGATAAGCAATCTTACGATACAGCCTCCGCGGCTGAGATTGAGCGCCTCAAACATGAGTTGGCGCAAACACGCCATGAGTTAGAGAGAATCAAGCGGGGCAGAGATCGCGAAATGGCGCATGGTGACCTGTTGGCCGTAAGGATGCGTCAACTGCTTGACCTGCTACCCGCCGGGGTGATTTTGATTGATAATCAGGGGCACGTATCCGACTGTAATCCGGCAGCCGAAGACCTACTCGGTGAGCCGTTGCTGGGTGAGCTCTGGATGCAGGTGATCCAGCGTAGTTTTGCGCCGAAAAATGATGATGGACACGAGATCTCATTAAAAGATGGCCGGCGTGTCAGTATTCTGACGCGGGCCATGCTGGATGAACCGGGGCAACTGGTTTTGCTGACGGATCAGACCGGAACCCGATTGCTGCAGTCGCGTTTGTCGCAATACCAAAGACTCTCTGAAATGGGGCGGATGATGGCGTCGTTGGCGCATCAGATAAGAACGCCGTTATCAGCGGCGCTGCTTTATTCCAGCCATTTGGGCGCAGACACGATTACCGATAAACAACGCGTTAAATTTGCACTCAAAGTGAAATCCCGTTTGTTGCATCTGGAGCATCAGGTCAGAGACATGTTGCTGTTCGCCCGGGGTGAAACAAAACTCGAAGATCAAATCTCTACTGAGCAGTTATTTCAATCCATCGATGACGTGCTGGATGTTCCTCTGGCGCAATACGATGCCGATTGCGAGCTGTTGAACAATGCGCCGGGTTATCGGCTGCAATGCAATCAGGAAATCTTAATCGGTGCTATTCTGAATCTGGTAAACAATGCGTTACAGGCCGCAGGTAATAACCATCCTTTACTGATAGAGGCACATGTGGACGCAGCAAATATTATATTGTGCGTGGCAGACAGGGGGCCGGGTATGGATGCTGAAACGGTTGCCAGTGCGCTCGAGCCTTTTTTCACGACCAAGTCGCATGGCACGGGTCTCGGACTGGCGGTCGCTCAGGTGGTAGCCAAGGCGCATCATGGGCAATTCACGCTCGTCTCAAAACCAGGAAGCGGCACCTTGGCTCAGTTTTGCCTACCGTATATTCAAAAACCATAAATAGAAACAGGAAGGGAATGATGTCGTTAACGGTACTGGTGGTTGAGGATGATTTTGACCTGAGGGAGGCCTTGGTTGATACCCTTGAGCTGGCCGGGATTGACGCCATTGAAGCTGAGGATGGCGAATCGGCTATTGTGCGCTTAAAACAGACAAGCGTTGATATGGTGGTCTCTGATGTCAATATGCCTGGTATGTGCGGGCATGCCTTACTGGATTATATCCGACAGCATTTGCCGGGAACGCCCGTTTTACTGATGACGGCTTTTGGCCAGGTGGATAAGGCCGTGGATGCTATTCGTAACGGCGCCGTGGATTATTTGCTGAAGCCGTTTGAGCCGGATCTGTTTATTAACACGATTAAAGAGTACGCGTGCGGCGTGTCTGCCAACTCGGCTCAACCGGTGGCGGTAGATGCCAGCAGTGTACAGTTACTACAGTTGGCGAGACGTGTTGCTGAAACAGCGTCTACCGTGTTGATTACCGGTGAGTCTGGTACAGGAAAAGAGGTGCTGGCGCGTTATATTCACGATCAGTCGCCGCGCGCCGACAAGTCATTTATTGCTATTAATTGTGCGGCAATCCCTGAAAATATGCTCGAAGCGATGTTATTCGGCCATGAAAAAGGCGCTTTTACCGGTGCTGTTGCCAGCCAGGCGGGAAAGTTTGAACAAGCCAATGGCGGCACGCTGTTATTAGATGAAATTACCGAGATGGATCTTGGTCTGCAAGCTAAATTGCTCAGGGTGCTACAGGAGCAAGAGGTCGAGCGGGTTGGTGGCAGGAGTGTTATTAAGTTGGATGTTCGCGTGCTAGCGACTACTAATCGCCAACTGGAGAGTGCTGTGGCTGAAGGCAAGTTCAGGGAAGATCTCTATTATCGGTTGAATGTGTTTCCGTTACAGTGGCAGCCGCTTCGGGCTCGCAGAGCTGACATTGTACCGCTTGCTAAGGGGTTGTTAGAAAAGCATTGTTTGAAAATGAAGCGTTCAGTCGCACGTTTCAGCGCGCCGGCAGAGACGGCTTTATCTCAGCATGAATGGCCGGGCAATGTGCGCGAGTTGGACAATGTGATTCAACGGGCACTGATACTGCAGCAGGGGAATACCATCATGCCGGCTGATCTTCATATGATGTGTGGGGCTATTCCTTTGCAGGGCTCCTTAAATAGCTCGTTAGGTAGCACTTTAGATAGCTCTTTAAATAGCTCTTTAAATAGTTCCTTGCAAAATCCGTTACAGACGATAGCCGACACGCAAGAACAGGAAGTCGATGATGCCGGGAAATTAGGCAATGATCTGCGTCAGCATGAGTTCCAGTTAATAATTGATGCATTGAAAGCCGCTGGTGGTAGTCGGAAAGAGGCGTCGGAGCGATTAGCGATTAGTCCCAGGACATTACGTTATAAACTGGCCAAGATTCGAGAGTCTGGTTTGGATCTGGATAAGTTGCTGGCAAAGTGATCAATGGATAGTTGTTTAAATAATATGTTAAATATCAAAGAGTTAGTTTTTAGTTAGACTATTGAATAAGTCTGAATAGACCAATGTCTAATTCAGAGTTGAGGCTCCGGTTGGGTATAAATCTAGACTCTAAATCCGTATGTCGATCCCTTAGAAGATTATAATAAATGGGTAAGTAGTCGGATATATAATTAAAACAAGCAAGCTAAGGGCATCAGCATGAGCGAAAAGGTATATCCAGTCAGTCCGGAAGTGGCGGCGCAGGCACATATTGATAATGCAAAATATGAAGCAATGTATGAGCAGTCTATCAATGATCCTGATACATTCTGGGGCGAAGAAGGGAAGCGTCTTGATTGGTTCAAGCCGTACACTAAAGTAAAGAACACCACTTTTGATCCGCATAATGTTTCTATCCGCTGGTTTGAAGATGGCACCCTGAATGCATCATATAACTGTTTAGATCGTCATCTGGAGACTCGCGGTGATCAAGTCGCCATTATCTGGGAAGGCGACGATCCTAGCGAATCTGAAAGTATTACTTATCGTCAATTGCACGAGCGGGTTTGCCGTTTTGCCAATGTCCTGAAAGGACAGGGTGTTAAAAAAGGCGATGTAGTTACCTTATATTTGCCGATGATTTCTGAAGCGGCAGTCGCTATGCTGGCTTGTACGCGAATTGGTGCTGTTCACTCTATCGTTTTTGGTGGTTTCTCTCCAGAAGCGCTGGCGGCACGTATTGAAGGTTCTCAATCGAAAGTGGTTGTTACATCTAACTACTCTTTGCGTGGTGGTAAGGTTGTTCCGCTAAAAGCAAATGTTGATAAAGCATTAACGCATCCTGCAGCAGCGGCACTCGTTGAAAGTGTCATTGTTGTTAAACGTGTTGACCAGGATGTTGCCTGGAACGAAAAAGTTGACGTTTGGTATGAAGGTTTAGTCGCTGCAGCGTCTACAGAATGTGCCCCGGAAGAGATGGAAGCTGAAGCACCGATGTTTATTCTTTATACATCAGGTTCTACCGGCGCGCCTAAAGGTCTGGAGCATACGACCGGTGGTTACATGGTATATGCAGCCATGACGCACCAACTTGCCTTTGACTACAAAGACGGCGATATCTACTGGTGTACAGCAGATGTTGGCTGGGTAACAGGTCACAGCTATATTGTTTACGGGCCGTTAGCAAACGGTGGAACCTCAGTAATGTTTGAAGGTGTGCCTAATTACCCTGATAACAGCCGTTTTGGTCGCGTTATTGAAAAGCACAAAGTTAATCAGCTATACACAGCTCCAACGGCTATCCGCTCTTTGATGCAACAGGGTGAAGATGTGTTGGGTGATTCTGATCTGTCGAGCCTGCGTATCCTGGGGTCGGTTGGTGAGCCAATTAACCCGGAAGCATGGAATTGGTACCACCGTATTGTTGGGCAGGGTCGTTGCCCGATTGTTGATACCTGGTGGCAGACTGAAACGGGCGGTATGATGATTCTGCCTCTGCCGGGTGCTACAGCACTGAAGCCGGGCTCTGCTTCTCGTCCATTCTTTGGTGTGCAGCCTGCACTGTTGGATGCAGATGGGAATGAGCTTGAAGGCGCGGTTGAAGGGAATCTGGTTATTAAAGATTCATGGCCTGGCCAGAGTCGCTCTATCTGGGGTGATCATGAGCGCTTTACCCAGACCTACTTCACAACCTACAAAGGTTATTACACCACAGGTGATGGCGCGCGTCGTGATGAAGATGGTTACTATTGGATCACTGGTCGTGTCGATGATGTTATCAACGTATCTGGTCACCGTATGGGTACTGCTGAGGTTGAGTCCGCGTTGGTAGCTCACCCTGCTGTTGCAGAGGCGGCGGTTGTTGGTTATCCGCATGAGCTGAAAGGTCAGGGAATTTATGTGTACGTGACGCTTCAGTCAGGCTATGAGCAATCAGACGAGTTGATGAAAGAGCTGCGACTGCATGTTCGTAAAGAGATCGGTCCGATTGCTTCTCCGGATCTGATTCAGTTCTCACCTGGTATGCCGAAAACTCGTTCAGGTAAAATCATGCGTCGTATTTTGCGTAAAATTGCAGAAGATGATTTTGATGCTTTGGGTGACACGTCTACGTTATCAGACCCTAGTGTTGTTGATGACCTGATTGAACACCGCATGAACCGTAAAAAGTAGTTTGTATTACGCTTAATGTAAGAAAACTCCCTCTCCAG
Source organism: Neptunomonas sp. (assembly GCF_041601355.1). Lineage (GTDB taxonomy): Bacteria > Pseudomonadota > Gammaproteobacteria > Pseudomonadales > Balneatricaceae > Neptunomonas. The sequence continues at coordinate 11,558 of NZ_JBFIIH010000070.1, read as the reverse complement.
TTGATCTGGAGGGGGAGTTTTGCATTTATAGGTGGTAATATCAGTAAGTATCGAAGAATGAATAATGTAGTAGGGCGTCACAGCGTCCGGAGGATAAAGCATGCAGCTAGCCAGTAAAATCATTATTGCAGACGATCATCCATTATTTCGTGCAGCATTACGCCAGGCGGTTACGCAGGCGATCGAGGGTGTTGAAATTGTAGAGGCCGATTCGTTGGCTGCCGTGCAGGAAGCTGTTGTACAGCATAGCGATGCTGATTTGGTGTTGCTTGATCTGCATATGCCGGGAACGCATGGCTTTACTGGATTGGTATTTTTGCGTGGACAAAACCCGGGCATGCCTGTGGTGGTGGTTTCAGGAAGTGAAGAGGTGAGTGTTTTAAGGCGCGCGATGGATTACGGTGCTTCCGGTTTTATTCCGAAATCTGCGCCGCTTGAAACTATTTCTGAGGCTATTGTTGCTGTTTTAAAAGGTGAAGAATGGTTGCCGCGCGACATTACCGAGAACGGAACGGTTGATGTCAGTGAAGAAGAGCGTAAGTTTGCAGCAGCATTGGTTTCGTTAACGCCGCAGCAATTCAGAGTACTGACTATGCTTACCGAGGGGTTGCTGAATAAGCAGATTGCTTACGAGTTGAATGTTTCTGAAGCGACCATTAAAGCGCATGTAACCGCTATTCTGCGCAAGTTACGCGTCCATAGCCGGACTCAGGCGGTTATTGCAGCGCAGCGCTTGAGTGTCGATCCGCCGCGTACGGATATGGCGTAAGCCTTTTTTAAATAAGCTTCTTAAAACAGACTAGATTAATAGCACCCTCTGCGGGTGCTTTTTTATGAGCGTCATTTATGTCAGTCTGTTGGCTGACGTTAATTTGTTAATCATGGCGCGCAGTGCTGCCGGTTTTATTGGTTTGGTGAGTAATTGAGCACCAAAATCGGCTATTTCTTTTTTTACTTCATCGGTTCTATCCGCGGTGATAACCAGTGCCGGCACCTTGGTATTCCAGGCTTCATAAAGTGCAGCCAGGGCCATGATGCCGGTATCTGACTCATTAAGATGGTAATCCACTAATACGATATCCGGCGGTGCTGAATCTTCATTCAGATACAGAGCGGTAGCTGTTTCAATGGAAACGGCTGTGCAGGTCTGGCAGCCCCATCCTTGTAATAGCGCTGACATTCCTTCAAGAATTTTAGGTTCATTATCTACGATCAGCGCTGTTGTTCCATTTAATGATTTGCTTCTGATCCAGCCACGTTGCTCCGGTTTTGATTGTACCTCTTTTGCAGGATCTCCCAGAGGCACGGTAATGCTGAATACTGTTCCACGCCCTGGCCATGAGCGAACATTGATTTTATGTTTGAGCATTTTAGCAATGCGGTCAGTGATGGCTAGCCCTAAGCCCAGACCCTGAACTTTGGAGTGTTTAGGGTTGTTGATTCGCTTGAACTCTTCAAAGACTTCCCGAAGCTTTTCTTGTGGTATGCCCACTCCGGTATCCCATACTTCAATACGTAATTTTTGATTATCGCGTCGACATCCCAGTAGTATCTTGCCATTTTGTGTATAGCGAACGGCATTTGAAAGGAAGTTCTGTAGAATTCGTCTCAGTAGTTTCTGGTCTGAAACAATAACCTGGTGGCAATGAACGTAATGGAAGGACAGTGATTTCTCTTGCGTCAGTGCGGTAAATTCGGCACTGAGGTTGCTGAAAAGCGAGTTTAGCGAGAAGTGTGTGATGGCTGGTTGCAGTGCACCGGCGTCCAGTTTGGAGATGTCCAGAAGGGTGGTTATCAGTTCTTCTGCGGCCTTGAGGGAGCCGTCTAAATTATCTACCAGTTGAGTGGTGCTGGGTGTGTAATGGCTTTGCTGGGCCAGCGCGGATGTAAATAGGCGTGCGGCATTCAGTGGCTGGAGTAAATCATGGCTGGCTGCCGCTAAAAAGCGGGTTTTGCCGAGGTTGGCCGCTTCTGCATCGCTCTTCGCCTGGCGCAGTTCGTCCTCCATGAGGGCGCGTATTGTGTTTTCTTTGCGAAGCTCTTTGTTCACCACGGAAAGGGCGTGGGTGCGTTCTTTGACGCGTTGCTCAAGCGTTTCGTTGGTTATTTGTAGTGCAATCTCGGCCTGGCGACGTTCGGTAATATCCTGGTAAAGGGTGAAGTACCCCAGTATATCGCCATATTCGCCAATATGCGGAATATAAGTGACTTCAGCAAAGCGTTTGGCGTCACTTTGAGAGGGTAGGTAGGTTTCAAATTTTTGTCGTTTACCGTTGAGTGCTTCCTGAATGAAATCTTTTCGCTTGGTGTATTCGTCAGCAGGTAAAACCTTATGAGCAGGCATGCCGATCATCATATCCCGTTCCATGCCAAATGCTTCTGCATAGGCTTTGTTGACGAAGAGGTAGCGGCGTTCCGTATCCAGATAGGCAATCAGTACCGGCACATTATCAGTGTAGATTCTGATGTTTTGTTCACTTTCGCGTAACGCTTCTTCGACCCGTTTGTGCTCGGTAATATCCATATAGGTATTAACGTAGCCACCATTAGGTGTTGGGTTGTCTCGTACCTCCATTACGGTTCCGTCAGGACGATAGCGTTCATACTTGTGTGGCTGGCCTGATTTGATGCTTTCCAGCCGCCTGCTGACCTGCTCTTCAATATTGCCGGGACCGTATTCACCTTTAAGAGCGTTGTAGCGAAAAATTTCTTCAATTGAGCGGCCGACGCATATTAAACCCTCTGGATAGTTAAACATCTTTAAATAAGGGCGGTTCCAGGCGACGAGGCGAAGCTGTTGGTCTATAACGCTGATGCCAAGGCCGATATTTTCAATGGTTGATTGTAGTAGTGAGCGATTAAAGCGTAGCGATTGTGATGCTTCGTCTACGATAGAGACAACATCGCCAATGTGCATGTCTTGTCCACGCAGAGTTGAGGCGAGCACAATCCTGGCTGAAGAGGCGCCAATAACCCCGGCCAGGAGTCGTTCTGTAAAGTTGTTGAGCTCGGGAGTGGATTTTTCTCCTGCGGGAAGAGGCTCTTCGTTGCGTTGCAGTGCGTAGCCGGTAAACGCGTGCTGGGTGCGGCTTAGTCCGAGGAAACGTTCGGTTAGCATCTGCAGGTCGCCTACAGTCACGCTGCTATGCTGGCGTGAGGGTATGGTCAGGTCCTTGTTGTATACATCAACAAAAGCGCTGGCTTGAATGCGGTCAGTAAGCCGCTGAGAGGTGTAAATAGAGACCAGGATGTAAAGCGTGGCATTGGTTAGTAAGCTCCATAATACCCCGTGAGTCAGTGGATCAAAATTGTTGATGCCAAAGAGCGCGGTAGGCGTCAGTAGCGGGTAGTCAAATAAGCCATTCTGAAGAAATGCAGAGGGGATGATATTAGCGTTAATCATCGTCGGGATAACCAGGGTGTAGATCCATAGTAACAGACCTGCAGTCATGCCGGTTAGTGCTCCCTGACGAGAGCCTTTTTTCCAGAAAATCCCTCCCATAATGGCCGGCATAAACTGAGCTACGGCAACAAAGGCCAATAAACCGAATGACGATAGCGGGCCTTGATGACCTAAAATGCGATAGTAAAAATAAGCAGAGATAAGCAAGGCAATGATGGTCAGTCGCCTGACTTTCAAAAACAGCGCACCAAGATCATTACTGTGAGATAGCCTGAGTCTTGGGATCCTGAAGAGTAGCGGCATGATGATGTCGTTACATACCATCGTTGATAGTGTGATGCTGGCAACAATAACCATGCTGGTCGCCGCTGATAATCCTCCGATAAATGCAAAAGTAGCGAGTTCCTTGTTGCCCAGTTCCAGCGGTAGCATCAGTACAAAGGTGTCGGCATCAATGTTTTCTCCCTGGAAAAATATATTGCCGGCAGTCGCGATAGGCAAAACAAATACGCTGAGTAAAAGCATGTATAAGGGAAACAGCCAGCGTGCGGTACGCAAGTTTTTAATATTGGTGCTTTCAACGATGGTTACATGGAATTGTCGGGGTAGGCAAAGAACAGCGCAGCTGGCCAGAATTATTTCCGTCAAAAAACTGCCACTCAGATATTCTTGATATTTATTTTCGGATTGAATCGTCTGACTGATGTTATAAATGGTATCGAATGCACCATCAAAAATATGCAGTGAAATATAGATGCCAACCGCAATAAAAGCCGTCAATTTAATAATGGATTCAAAAGCGACAGCCAGCACTATGCCCTCATGGTGTTCTGTGACATCAATGTGGCGTGTACCAAAAAGAATGGAGAAAATAGCCATTAGAATGGCAACGAATAAAGCAGTATCGCTTCCCTTACTTAGCTCCCCGATAGCCCCGGGCGATAGCGCATTATAACTAATAGCGACTGCTTTTAGCTGTAGTGCAATATACGGAATGGTGCCCAGAATAGCGATGATAGTAACTAAAACGGCGAGTGCCTGGCTTTTTCCGTAACGGGAAGAGATGAAATCCGAAATGGTGGTGATATTTTGTTGTTTACTGATGAGCATCATTTTCTCAATGACCCGCCAGGCAAGAGTAAAAACTATAATAGGTCCCAGGTAGGTCGCCAGAAACTCCCAGCCAGAGTTGGCTGCACGCCCAACCGAGCCATAAAAGGTCCATGACGAGCAATAAACAGCCAAAGATAACGAATAAATAATGGGATTGGTGACATAAGATTTGCCGTTGTTAGTTTTGTCTCCATAGTAGGCAATACTAAAGAGTAGGCCGAGGTACAGGAGTGAAATGAGAATTATGGACCAACCTGACAGCATGTCGACATACCTTTGGCTTTAAATGTTTAAACGTAAGTGTACCCTAATCCTGCTCAGATCCTAATACATGGCTTATACCTTTGTATAGCCTGTTGTATGTTAAGGGGTTTTCTTGTGTGCTCTGCAGCCGGCTAATTATAAAGGCTGCAGCGTTGTTAGTGCTTAGTGTCAACAATGTTGGCCGACTAAAGTCGGGGATTTGTTTGCGGTGACACTCTGATAAATTTGCTAAGTCTACTTCTTTCACTTATTCCGATAACAAAAATTTAAGGATAGTGCCATGTCAATCAGTAGTGAGAGTGCAAAAGCCTATTGGGGCGAAAATTTGCGCATAATAATGTTTTACCTTGCCATCTGGTTCGTAGTGTCCTACGGCGCTGGCATTCTGTTTGTCGATGAGCTGGACGCAATTCAATTCTTTGGCTTTCCATTAGGATTCTGGTTTGGCCAGCAGGGTTCAATTTTCGTCTTTGTCGTCTTGATCTGGGCTTATGTAGCCAGCATGAACAAGCTCGATGAAAAATATGATGTACACGAATAATAATAACTTAAAATAGGGCGGCGTTTATATGAGTGTTGATATGTTATCGTACCTGTTTATTGGTGGTTCATTCCTCCTGTATATAGGTATTGCTGTTTGGGCTCGTGCGGGTTCAACAAAAGAGTTTTACGTAGCTGGTGGTGGTGTTCATCCGATTGCAAACGGTATGGCAACTGCCGCCGATTGGATGTCTGCGGCTTCCTTTATCTCCCTGGCGGGTCTGATCTCCTTCATTGGTCGTGATGGTTCTGCCTACCTGATGGGTTGGACCGGTGGTTATGTGTTGCTGGCCATGTTGCTGGCTCCGTATCTGCGTAAATTTGGTAAGTTTACAGTGCCGGATTTCGTAGGTGACCGTTATGAGTCTGATACGGCTCGTATTATTGGCGTTGTGTGTACCATCGTAATCTCCTTCACATATGTGGCAGGTCAGATGCGTGGTGTAGGTATCGTATTCTCCCGTTACCTGCATGTAGACATTAATACCGGTGTTATTCTGGGTATGGCGATTGTATTCTTCTACGCTGTACTGGGTGGTATGAAAGGTATTACTTATACTCAGGTAGCTCAGTACTGCGTACTGATTCTCGCCTTCACTGTACCTTCATTCTTCCTGTCTGCACAGGTAACAGGTCATATCCTTCCTCAGATCGGTTTAGGTGCGACTCTTGATTCAGGTATGTCAGTTCTGGCTACACTGGATCAGTTGTCTTTGGATCTTGGTTTCGCTCAGTATACGGCGGGTACAAAGTCCACCTTTGATATCTTCTGTCTGACAGTCGCTCTGATGTGTGGTACTGCGGGTCTTCCTCACGTAATTGTACGTTTCTTCACGGTTCCTCGCGTTAAAGATGCACGTACTTCTGCGGGTTACGCGCTGATCTTCATCGCTCTGCTTTATACTGCTATTCCAGGTGTTGCTGGTTTTGGTCGTGTAAATCTGATTCAGACGCTGAATGGTCCGGATAATGCCGGTGTTGAGTACGCTGCAATGCCTACTTGGTTTGCAAACTGGGAAAATGCTGGTCTGATCGGTTGGAATGACCGTAACGGTGACGGCAAAATTCAGTATGCGGCTGGTAACGCTTATGAAGGTAAAGGTAAGCCAGAATACGATGCGAACGATAACCGTGGCGTGAATGGTGAGCGTTTGGCTACGAATGCTTTGGTTGGTGAAGAGTTTGATGCGTCTAAACAACCCTTTGCTAACGAAGTATATGTCGATCGTGACATCATGGTGTTGGCAAACCCGGAGATCGCTCAGCTTCCTGCTTGGGTAATTGCTTTGGTGGCAGCCGGTGCGGTTGCTGCGGCACTATCGACAGCAGCGGGTCTGTTGTTGGTAATCTCTACCGCTATTTCGCATGACTTGATGAAAACAGTTATCAATCCGAATATCACTGATAAACAGGAGTTGATGTATGCGCGTCTGGCAGCAATTGTGGCCATCTGTATTGCAGGTTACTTCGGTATTAATCCTCCAGGGTTTGTGGCGCAGGTAGTTGCATTGGCATTTGGTATTGCGAGTGCTTCGGTATTCCCGACACTGATGCTGGGTATCTTCTACAAGCGTATGAACACCCAGGGTGCAATCGCTGGTATGTTAACCGGTTTAGTGGCTACCGTAGGCTACATGTGGTACTTCGTGTTCGCTGGCGGTGATAGCGCTGATTACTTCATGGGTGTTAGCCCGGGCGGATTCGGTGCAATCGGTATGGTACTTCACTTTGTCGTTGCAATCGTGGTTGCTTCTATGACTCCTGCTCCATCTGAAGAGATGCAGAGAATTGTTGAAGATCTACGTATTCCGCGTGGTGCTGGTGAAGCTCACGACCACTAAAATATTGAGTTAAACCTTAATGTTCTGTAGGGCGTATCAGCGAAGGTTGATGCGCCCTTTTTTGTTGCGTACGGGAGAATAGATATGCCTCCATCTTTTAATATGAATAACTTGCCTTTTGGTTTGCTGAATGAAAAAGAGCAGGCTTTGTTGAGTCAATCACTGGAGATTGCGTATTACCAGAAAGATGAAGTGATAATGCAAGCCGGCTCAGTGCCTAAGGGTGTTTATGTTGTTTTAAAGGGGAAGGTTTCAGAAAGCGAAGTGCATGATGATAATAGTCGTCAAAAGCATGTTTTTGTTCACTATGCAGATGAAGATTATTTCGGTGGCTGGTCAGCGCTGAAGGGTAAAGCAATACATAACTTTATCGCTGATGAAGAAACCATTTGTCATATTATCCCGACTAAAGTGGTACTGGAACTGGTGGATGGTAACTCTCAGTTTGGAGATTATTTCCGGCAAAATCTTGCCGCTAAGACTGAGATTGTAGAGCAGCATGGGCCAACTCAGGATATGGCTGAGTTTATGCTGGCGCAAGTTGGTGAAGGCGTGATGAGCGCCCCTTTGATTGTTGAGGAGTCAACCAGCATAAAAGAAGCAACAGTCAGGATGCGTGATAGTAAGGTTGATAGTGTATTAGTTAAAAAAGGTAATCGTTACGGAATGGTTACTGGTACCGACATTTTGAATGCTGTCGTGATGAATGAAACTTCAATACATGCGCCGGTAGCAGAGATAGCTTCCTATCGTTTGATTAGTGTCCATCCGGATGATTATCTTTTTAATGCATTGATTATTATGACGCAGCAACAAATTGAGCGTGTTGTGGTGATGCGTGAAAATGAGCTAGTGGGTATCGTAGATCTGACCGATGTATTGAGTTTCTTTTCAAGTCATTCCCATGTTATTGGTTTGCGTATTGAGAGGGCAAGAACGCTGGAAGAACTGCATACGGCGGCAAAGGGACTTAATGATCTGATTAAATCGCTTGTCTCACAAGGAGTAAAAGCAAGATTTGCTATGGATCTCGTGTCGGCAATGAATAGCCGTATTATGGAAAAACTATTCGATATCATGGTGCCCAATGATATGCAGCCACATGTTTGTTTGATCGTGATGGGATCAGAAGGGCGTGGCGAGCAGATAATGAAGACCGATCAGGATAACGCTATTATTTATCGTGACGGGCTTGTCTGGGCTGAGATGCAGGAAGTTATGAATCGTTTCTCTGAGGAGTTGATGGGCTTCGGTTACCCTCCTTGTCCGGGAAATATTATGGTGTCTAATCCGGAGTGGGTTAACTCTTTAAGCAGTTGGACGCAGAAATTGTCACTCTGGTCCTCTAGCTGGGTTGAGCAAGATCAGATGAATTTGGCTATTGCTGTTGATGCCAAGCCTGTTGCCGGTAACCCGGCGTTATTTAAAGCGGCCAGAATTTGGTTTTTTAAGTCGCTGAAAAATAATGATATGTTTTATTCTAACTTTGCAAAAGTTGCGCTGGAATTTAATACGCCGCTGACCTTCTTTGGGAATTTAAAGGAGCGGGGTCAGTTAGATATAAAAAAAGGCGGGATTTTTCCGATTGTTCATGGTGTGCGAACGATGGCGCTTGAGCATAAAATTGTAGTGACGAATACATTTCAGCGTATAGAAGCGTTGGTTGATGCGGGGGCTATGCAGGACAAGCACGCTAAAGATCTGGCAGAAGCGCTTGGCTTATTTATTCAGCTGAGACTGCGACAGCAGATTAAGCGTGCAGAAGAACAGGAGTTGGGCGTAGACCTAACGCCTAATACTCTGGATTTACAATCTATGAATAAAATGGAAAGGGATTTATTGCGTGATGCTTTTCATATCGTGAAAGGGTTTAAGAAACATCTGGAGCTGCATTATCACTTAGGGAGCCGTTAACTGATGCTTTTCTGTAGCTGACTTTATCGATTGAAAGTAATTGTCATGCTGCTTAGTCCCTCATTTTTTTGTGTAAGGAAACAAGGGGAGGTTTATTCATGCTAAAGGCCAGAACATCTGAGCGGCTAACCGTATTATTCATACTTGGCTCGGCATTGTTGAACTTTCCACTGCTGTTGCTGTGGGATCATGAAGCGACAGTGTTTGGCCTGCCTGTATTTCCTGCCGGTTTGTTCCTGATCTGGGGGGGGCTGATTATAGCCCTGGCCTGGATGCTGGAAAGTAACGGACAATGAGGTCAGCATGATATCAGGTTGGCTAGTCATCACCGCGTCGTTTGCTTATCTGCTTTTATTATTTGCAGTGGCTTGGCTGGGCGATAAACGGGCGGCTGACGGGCGTTCAATCATCGCCAGCCCTTGGGTATATGCGTTGTCGATGGCTGTTTATTGTACGGCATGGACTTACTTTGGCAGCGTTGGACGGGCCGCTAATTCGGGTGTTTGGTTCCTGCCGATTTATCTGGGACCGATGCTGGCGATGACTCTGGCATGGTTGGTGGTGCGTAAAATGATCCGCATTGCCAAAACCTATCGTATTACTTCTATTGCTGATTTTATTGCCAGCCGCTACGGCAAGAGTCGTCTGCTGGCCAGCTTGGTCACGCTGATCACTGTGATTGGTATCGTGCCTTATATCGCCCTGCAATTAAAAGCCATCGCCAGTGGTTACGCGGTGCTGACCGCACCGGTCGGTTCAACAATCGTAGATACCAGCTACAACCTCTGGTGGCAGGACAGTACGCTGTATATTGCACTGATGCTGGCCGGTTTTACGATTGTTTTCGGTACACGTCATTTGGATAACTCTGAACGCCATGAAGGCATGGTAGCGGCGATTGCGTTTGAGTCGGTCATCAAATTACTGGCGTTTTTGGCGATTGGCCTGTTTGTGACTTATGGCTTGTATTCAGGAGTCGGGGATATTTTCGCACAATCGCTTGCGAATGATGATTTAAAGGTCTTACTGCAATTTGATCAGGGAGGGGGCTTCGCCTACTCGCGTTGGTTTTCGCTGATCGTACTGGCGATGATTTCGGTGATTTTTCTGCCACGTCAGTTCCAGGTCATGGTGGTGGAGAATGTTGACGAGCAGCATTTGCGGCGGGCAGCCTGGGTGTTTCCGCTGTACTTATTTTTGATAAACCTGTTTGTATTACCCATCGCTCTCGCAGGGCTGCTCTATTTTGGTGATACACCGGTTGATCCTGAGCTATTTGTGATATCCCTGCCATTAGCAGAAGGGCAGCATGCGCTGGCACTACTGGCGTTTATCGGTGGTTTGTCAGCTGCTACGGGCATGGTCATCGTTGAGGCGATTGCGGTGTCTACCATGGTGTCTAATGATCTGGTGATGCCGCTGTTATTGCAGACGCGACGCTTTAGCGGTCGTTCAGGAGGTGATCTGACCGGCTTATTGTTAGGAATACGCAGGGTGGCGATACTCGGCATTCTTCTGCTGGGGTATTTGTATTTTCATATCGCAGGTGATGCCTATGCGCTGGTCAGTATTGGTTTGATTAGCTTTGCAGCCATTGCTCAGTTTGCACCGTCCATGTTGGGTGGTATGTACTGGAAAGGTGGTACCCGACAGGGGGCATTATGGGGTTTGCTGCTGGGTTTTGGGTTTTGGGCGTATACACTGATGCTGCCTTCATTGGCCAAATCAGGTTGGCTGGATACGGGTTTTATGACTGACGGCCCCTGGGGAATCGTTTGGTTAAAGCCGGAGCAGTTTCTCGGCTTGACCGGATTGGATAACCTGACACATTCCCTATTCTGGAGTTTGTTTGTCAATATCATGGTTTATCTGCTGGTCTCTGTCTGGAGCCGTCCGGATGCGCGGGAGATTAGCCAGGCCTTATTATTTGTCGACGTATTTGAACGCACTACCGCCACGCATCCGGTGTTTTGGCAGGGTAGCGCGAAAGTGCCGGATTTACAGCGTTTGACCGGTCGATTTTTGGGCGTCGAGCGGACAGAGCAGTTATTTAACGATTATGCGCAACAGGTGGATGCGGACTCGATTGACACGATTCCAGCTGATGCGCGGTTGGTACAGTTTGTTGAAACACAGCTGACCGGGGCTGTCGGTACCTCTTCGGCACGAGTGTTGGTCGCGTCGGTGGTCGAGGAGGAGCAACTGGACATGGATGATGTCCTACGTATTTTAGAGGAAACTTCCCAGTTGCGTGCGTATTCTCAGGCGCTGGAAGAAAAGTCACGGTCACTGGAAAAAGCCACAGACGAGTTGCGCGCAGCCAACGAGAAATTGAAAAGTCTGGACAGCCTTAAAGATGATTTCATGTCATCGGTCACCCATGAGTTGCGCACGCCGCTGACATCGATTCGCGCCCTGTCCGAAATTATGCTGGATGATGATGAGATGCTACTGGAGCAGCGTCAGCAATTCTTAAGCATCGT
>NZ_JBFIIH010000069.1:0-21183 GCF_041601355.1 Neptunomonas sp. | reverse complement strand
CTCAAACGCGCCGCACTTACTCCCAACAGCCCTAAAGCGAACAGAGCCAAACTTGCTGGCTCTGGCACTTTTTGTGCGTCAAAATCTATGAAAGCACCTTGTGCTATAGTTAGCTGATAATTACTAGCCCCACTGAGCAGGCCTGTGGTCGCTGAAAAAGGCTGCGGATTACCACCGGGTAGAGTGTATACTTTCGGGCCACCCTCAACCAACTGTGCGATACTGGTGTTAAGCGCACCGGGAGAAAAAGTGAACACAGGATCAGCACTAGCATCAAGCCCAAGATCTCTAATCGTGATGGAGAAATCTATCGAAGCGAAGGTATCAAATTCATCCTGATGCAACAACACCTCCATTATCGCAGTAGCATCGAATTCGAAAGTAATAGTATCGTCACCCAGCAAGCTAAAACTAAAGTCGGTAGCTGTTCCTACCTTAGAGGTAGCTGTCCCAGCATCAGTAACATTTGTTTGCCCTTCAGCCAACGCATCGGCAGTGGCTGAGTTCACTAGTATCCCATTCCCGATATCGGTGATTACTGCACCGAGCAATTGAGTATCGGATCGGGCAAAACTAGTACCCGCTGCCGGTGAAGCTTGTTGGACATAATTATCTTCTCCGAAACCAGCACACCCTGTACCAACACAAGAGACATTATCATCAAGGTTTCCACCGCCAGCAGTAGCGTCAAGTGTGTTATTTAGTGCCGCTCCATTTACACTGGTGATAGCGGAGGTAGAAGAAGAATCGCTGATGTCCAAAAGATCAAAATCGGCCGCATCGTACTGGTCTCCGTTCCCATTAAAGATTTGTAAGCCAGTAATCTGCATATATGAAAACGCCTTAGCACCAGCACTTGCCGTGCCTACCATACCAACAGTCAAGGTCGCAGCAGCGACAGCCGTTACGAGAGTTTTTTTGAATAAAGTTTTCATTTTAAATCTCCATTATTTATTAAAATAAATCTTTGCTTAATTTTTTAATGTAACTTCTTAATTACATTTTCTAACACTTGTTTTAATGCAGTTAACATACCAAATAAATAATATAAATATTTTACAAAGAGTTAATTAATTGCATTAAAACTTATAACAAACAAGTGTAAAATTTTCTGACATTGAATAATTCAAAGTAAATAAAACGATATTTTTATCAACCCAATTTATACTCAAAAACATCAAAATTTAAACTATAAATATCAAATTAATAAGTTTAAATATCAAAATTTTAAGTATAAATATTTTGAGAAATATTAAATAAAAAAAATCTTAAAATTAAACCCAGCAGCAATATAAAAAGAATAAATAACGTATTTTCTAATGATATTTTTAGTAAGTCTCTAATACGCTTTTTACTTAACTCTCTTATCCACCGAGCTGTCTGCTTGTTAACTACCTGTTTCATAAATATTTCTTAAGCATATGCTCCGAATAACGCCAACTGTCGCAAAAAAAAGACAAGTTAAGCCATTGAATTATATGAAAAATATTATCTGATTCTGTTAGTCATTACTGATTTGCGACAGTAACAGGCTAACCTTTGCTGAGCTTGCCAGGGAGATCATTAAATTTTCTTCCAACTAACTGATTTTTATATATATTCAATATTCAGGCACGGCAAATGCTATAGATAGATAGATAGATAAAATCTTACTGGACGCATCTACTACTCTACCGGCTTCAACAACATACGGCATCCAGCTCATAATATTTCTAAGTTTTAGATAAACATATCGAGGAACCATCATGTCGAATATCCACTTTGAACTCACGAAAAATCCTCAGCACCTGAACGATTATTACAAAATTCGTGAAGAATGTTTTCGAACCGATTTGTTATTGACTGCCTTTGACGGATCAGAAGACCAGCATGATAAGGAAGGGTATATTTTAATAGCCAGAGATGGTGACCGCTGTATCGGCGGCGCAAGAATTAATGGTTGCAGCCCCAACGCAAACACACGTTTACCCATAGAAAATGATGATTTTATTATTAAGGATTTATTCCCTGATTTATCACTTGAAAAACACGCTTATTGCCAATGGACACGATTGGCTCTGCTACCTGAATACCGGACAATGGATACGGTGCGGGATCTTTGCCTCGCCTTGCCAAAAGCAAGCGCACAACTCGGTTTCAAATACGCGTTTAATGTTGCTGGTTCAGCGCGCGCCCGGCTGTATCGCCGCATGCTTGCCTCAGATGGTATTAAGTATAAAATTTGTAACCATGTAACGATTCCAGCCGAACCAGGTTTTAAAGACCTCGAGCATCTTCTTTCTATTGCGATACTTGAAAAACGCCCAGCGCAGATCTCAGCAATCAAGCAAAATCTCATGAAAAACATCACCTTCGCTGAATCAACAAGAATGGTAGCCTAACGTTTAAGCACTGAGCACACAGCCATGGAAGGCGCATAACGCCCCCAACACAATGCTTCACTATCTGATTTATTTTGGTTCTTTTATTTGTTGCTGCATTCTTGCGTGAACCATCTGGTAGAATTCCAAAATCTCCGGGTTAAAATATTTCGTCAGATTTTCCATTTCCAGATAAAATAATCCCCTTAAGCCATGGTAGTCTATCTGCTCTCCCCCTTTTTCAAAGACAATACCATAGCGACGAAGGTGACGACTTAATCGGGGCTCCATCATGACGAAAACAAACTCGATGCCCAATAAATCTGCATAGGCAAGAGATGATAAATATAAGCCAACCGCAATATTTGGAAAGTGACGCCGTTCTTCTTGTCGATGCTTAGCATTCCTGCTTTGTTCCTCGTCATCGCTAGAAAACGAATCAATTTCATCATTTTTACGTTTTCGATAATCCGCCGGTACCGCCAGCCTCGAAATCTCTCCGATCTTGGATCGATTAAGCAGGGAAGGGTCTATAATAGTTTCATCAATAGCCGCTTTGCAGTTATCTTCGAATGGCAGCTGATTTGTTTTTGATGCAGTTACCAAACGAACGCATCCAGCAAATTTTTGGGTTCGTCGATGTTCGAGCAAGCAATGTACAGAATGCTCATCATAGATATCCTTTTCCTCATCCACAGGGCAATTTTGTTCCCACCCTAATTCCGCACAATAAACATCATATCTAATCTTATAGACAGTTGCTTTTAAGGCTTCAATATCTGCCAAACGTATATCAAAGTATTTGTTAAAATTTTGTGCTACAGAATTATTATTTTTCATTAGATCACGCCTCTCGTATTTTTCCCAAAAATGTCGAGTAGATTATCTATACTCCCGGTCATCTAATTTAAAAACAACACTTTTGATACAAAAAATTGATAGAAAACCGTTTTAGTTAATACAACTATTAATCGTTATTAATTGCCAAGATAATAGCACGCAAGAGACAACATGAATTAATAGCATGCAAGAGAAACAGGTATCAAGTCGCTTTCTATAAACAGGCCGCTTAAATTTAAGTCAAATAAATTTAAGCGGCCTGTTTATTCATCGTTTTACTTACTCCGACGACTCCGCTAACTAATAAATACAATCTGGTTTAATATCATTCCTCCCGAATTAACAACAACCGCTTTCAATAGAAAAACTGGCACTTTAGAAACAGCAAAGGTTACCCCCACCCCCACCCTGTATCTTTTAGCTTGTCCGGCTTACATAGCTATTGACCTTGATTAAAAGATAACCTATCTTTGCAGGCTATGCTCCACAAGAGCAGTCATAACCTATCTGCCTAAAAGGCGGATAAAAAGACCGGACAAAGCCCGGATAAAAATAACAAATTGCAAAACATTACTGAGATCCAGTATTTGTTTGAGGTATACCCAATGACAGCCCTACCGCATCGTATTTCCAGCTATTCTCGAATAAATTCAATTCTTATACGGTTTTCTTAACGCCTGCTGTTTGCAGTTTTTGATCGTTTCTTTATTTAATTTTGCCTTTAACAAGGCTGAGAAACATCGCCTGCCAATACAGTCGTTAATCACTCAGACACGGCTTGCTGTTCATCAATCAAGTCTTCTGGCAAGTGGTACCGATCAGCATTGACGTGATGTTTCCCGAGAATAGAACGGGAGTAGCTCCATGAAAGATGTATCTCTTAATGACAAGTGGGAATTAGACTCTGGACGCGTGTACCTGACAGGCAGCCAAGCTCTGGCACGACTGCCTATGTTGCAAGCACAACGCGACAAACTTGACGGCTTAAATACCGCTGGTTTCATTTCAGGCTATCGTGGATCTCCGTTAGGCGGATTTGACAAAACCCTGTGGCAGGCAAAAAAATACCTGGCGACGCATAATATTTTCTTTCAGCCGGGTATTAATGAAGACCTGGGCGCGACATCGGTTTGGGGTTCCCAGCAGGTTAATGTATTTGAAGGTGCAAAATACGATGGCGTTTTCGGCCTCTGGTACGGCAAAGGCCCGGGAGTGGATCGCACCGGTGATGTATTAAAACACGCCAATGCATTTGGTTCGTCTAAGTTTGGTGGTGTATTGGCGGTAGCCGGTGATGACCATGCATGCAAGTCATCTACCCTTCCCCATCAAAGCGATTACGCCTTCGTGGATGCGATGATACCGGTGCTATATCCGTCCGGCATTCAGGAAATGCTCGACTTCGGCATTTATGGTTGGGCAATGTCCCGCTATAGCGGTTGCTGGGTAGGCTTCAAAACACTGGCAGAACTACTCGACTCATCTATTTCAGCCGATCTGAACCTGGAACGGATTAAAATAGAGATCCCGTCTGACTTTGAACTGCCCAGCGAAGGGATTAATGCTCGCTGGCCCGATAAGCCGATGCAGCAAGAAGCTCGCCTGCATACCTACAAATTAAAAGCAGCCGAAGCCTTCTGTCGTGCCAACAAGCTGGACAAAACCATTATTGACAGCCCCAAAGCACGTTTAGGCAAGGCACGTTTAGGCATTGTCACCACCGGCAAATCCTATATGGATGTGCTGCAAGCACTGGATGATTTAGGTATCACTCTCGACATGGCCAGCGAGCTGGGTATCAAGCTGTATAAAGTCGGCATGGTATGGCCACTGGAGCCGGTAGGCATTCGTGAATTTGCCAAAGACACACCCGAGCTATTATTAGTCGAGGAAAAACGCGGCATTATTGAAGACCAGATCAAAGATTATCTGTATAGCTGGCAGGACGATGCACGCCCACGCATCGTTGGTAAACGGGACGAGAATGGAAATGAGCTGCTAACCACATTAGGTGAACTAACACCGGCGATGATTGCCCGCGCCATTGCCTCCCGAATCGCACCCTTCTATCAGAGCGAGCAGGTCGCGGCCCGCTTAGCCTTCCTATGCGCTAAAGAAGCAGAGTTAGCACAACCCCGCTCTCTGGTTGAGCGAACGCCTCATTTTTGCTCCGGTTGCCCGCATAATACCTCAACGGTTGTACCCGAAGGCAGCAAAGCGCTGGGCGGTATCGGCTGCCATTACATGGCAACCTGGATGGACCGTGGCACCGAAACCTTCACACAAATGGGTGGCGAAGGCGCAACCTGGATCGGCCAGGCTCCTTTCACTAATAATAAACATGTATTTCAAAACTTAGGTGACGGCACCTATTTCCATTCAGGCTTATTGGCGATCCGTGCAGCGATTGCTTCAGGCGTGAACATCACTTACAAAATCCTCTATAACGATGCGGTTGCCATGACCGGCGGACAACCCCTTGACGGTACACTGACCGTTCAACAGATCACCCATCAGCTATTCGGTGAAGGTATACGTCGACTGGCCATTGTCAGCGATGAGCCTTACAAATACCCAAGCCGCGCTGATTTCGCCGATGGTGTGACTTTCCACCACCGTGATGATCTGGACGCTGTACAACGCGAGCTACGCGACACTAAAGGCTGTACCGCACTCATCTATGACCAGACCTGCGCTGCTGAAAAACGCCGTCGTCGCAAACGCGGTCAGATGCCTGATCCGGATAAGCGCGTCGTCATTAACAGTGAAGTATGCGAAGGTTGTGGCGATTGCGGTGTGCAATCGAACTGTTTATCAGTTTTACCCAAAGCCACCGAGCGCGGTCGCAAGCGCCAGATTGATCAATCATCTTGTAATAAGGACTTCAGCTGCATCCGTGGTTTTTGTCCAAGCTTTGTTACCGTTAAAGGCGGCACTTTGCGCAAAGCCGCGGGGCTTGATGCAACACCGCCGTCAAACGGACTACCGGAACCTGTTGCCGCTGATATCAGCCAACCCTACAACATCTTACTCACCGGTGTCGGCGGAACAGGTGTGGTTACTGTTAGCGCATTACTCGGCATGGCAGGCCACCTGGAAGAAAAAGGCGTAGGCGTACTTGATCAGATCGGCCTTGCTCAAAAATTTGGTGCGGTAATGAGTCATATCCGTATCGCTCCGACGCAAGAGCAATTACATACCGTACGTATTCCTGCGGGCGAAACAGACCTGTTAATCGGTTTTGACCTGATGGTCGGTGCCAGTGAAGAAGCGCTTGGCAAGCTCGATGGAAAACGCAGTTTTGCCATCATTAACAACCATGACACTATGCCAGCCGCCTTTACACGCAATCCTGATCTGCAGGTTCCAAACGAAGAGATGCAGGCGATTATTGAAGCGACAGCAAGAAAAGATGGCACCTTCTGTTTTGATGCGACCCAACTAGCAACCGACCTGATGGGTGACGGTATGGCAGTCAACCTGTTTACGGTGGGTTATGCCTGCCAGAAAGGCCTGCTTCCTTTGCACAGAGAGTCAATCGAACAAGCAATCAAGCTGAACGGCGCATCCGTTGAAACCAACCTCAAAGCATTTTTATGGGGACGTTGTGCAGCGCATAATATGCAACAGGTTGTCCAGACAGTACATCCGGAACCGTCTTTACAAACCGTTCGCATGTTGCCTTCACTTGACGAACAAATTGCGATTGAAATGAAGCATCTCACCGAATACCAAAGTGCAGCTCTGGCACAGCGTTATCATAAGCGGGTTGAGCAGTTTCGCGGCGTTGAAAAAGATAACACCAGAAAATCTCATATCAGTCGCGCCATCGCTGAAAATTACAGTAAAGTACTGGCGTACAAGGATGAATATGAAGTGGCTCGCCAGCTCACTTCTGAAACATTCCGCCAGCAACTGTCAGATCAGTTTGAAGGTGAGTTTGAGCTGGAGTTCAACCTTGCTCCACCGCTGCTCGCCCGCAAAGATAAACACACGGGTCGGCCACGTAAACGCACCTTCAGCCAAAAAATACTTCCGGTATTTCGCTTGCTGGCAAAAATGAAGACGCTGCGCGGCACACCGTTCGACATTTTCAGCTGGAGTGAAGACCGTAAGCTGGAAAAACAGATCATCCGTGACTACGAAGCTGACATGACTCTCATTGAAAAGGCATTGAGTGCAGATAATGGCAGCAACTTCGACCAGAGTACCTACAGCACAGCGCAGCAGTTGGCAGAAATACCTGCCACAATTCGCGGCTATGGTCCGGTAAAAGAAGCAAATTTTCATAAAGCCCGGGAGAAACGCCTGATGCTACGCGACCAATTACAGACAGCTACAGCGACCATTCCGGAATTCGCTGTGGGCCAGGCTTAATTACGCAGATAAATTAAAAGATAACGAGGTTAATATGTCAGTTTTTAGTCACCCTGAATTTAATCAGCACGAACAGGTTAACTTTTTTCACGATGAAGCCACAGGCCTGAAAGCTATTGTGGCCATACATAACTCTAATCGCGGCCCGGCACTGGGCGGCTGCCGCATGTGGAATTATGCCAGCGATGAAGATGCACTCACCGATGCGTTGCGCCTTTCCAAAGGCATGACCTATAAATCAGCTTTAGCCAATCTTGATCTGGGCGGCGGCAAATCCGTTATTATCGGCGACCCTCGTCAGCATAAAACCGAAGCGCTTCTGGAGATGATGGGACGTTGTCTGGAAAGCCTGAGTGGCCGATACATTGCGGCGGAAGATTCAGGCACCAGTGTTGCAGATCTCAAAGTAATGGGGCGGCATACTCAGTATGTCGCCGGTATCACCGAGCATACAGGGATCGACGGCCAGCCATCCAATGGTGACCCGTCTCCTGCAACTGCCTACGGAACCTTTATCGGCCTTAAAGCCGCGGTAAAGCATCGATTAGGGCGAGATGATCTGAACGGTTTATCGGTTGCTATCCAAGGGGTTGGCAATGTGGGTTATCGATTAGCAGAGCACTTGAGAGCAGCGGGCGCAAAGCTTTATGTAACCGATATACATCAGGATCAGGTAGATAAAGCCGTCAACTTATTAGGTGCGACAGCCGTTCAGGCAGATGAAATCCTGAGCCTGGACGTCGATATACTCGCCCCCTGTGCTCTGGGTGCAATTCTAAACGACGACAGCATTCCAGCCATCAAAGCCACGGTCATTGCCGGCGCGGCTAATAATCAGCTTGCCAGCGCCCGACACGACCTGATGCTGAAAGAACGCGGAATTTTGTATGCTCCGGATTTTGCTATTAATGCAGGCGGCATTATCGATATTTTCTACGATCGTGTCGGCCACTCACCGGAAAAAGTATCGCGCCATATCGAAACCATCGCAGAAACACTCGATGAGATCTTCCGTCGCAGTGACGCGACCGGCACTCCTTGCGGCATGATCGCCAATACACTGGCTGAAGAGCGCTTCCTGAAGAAGATAACGGTATAAAAAATAATCTACACAAAAGTAGAATAAGAATAAATGGAGATGTACTCGTGACTCAAACTAGTCAAACTTACACGGAAGACGCTTCTGTTGCTGAAGCACGTAAAGATCATCCGATGTGGTCCTCCCGCTTTGCCTTTATTCTGGCAGCCAGCGGATCCGCTGTCGGATTAGGTAATATCTGGAAGTTTCCTTACATCACAGGCGAAAATGGTGGCGGCGCCTTTGTGATTGTTTATCTGTTATGTATCGCCCTGATCGGTCTTCCGATTATGATTGCAGAAGTCACGATCGGCCGTCGGGGTGGCCGCAGCCCAATTAACTCGCTACGCATGCTAACCCACCGAGATGGATTATCATCACGCTGGACATGGATTGGCTGGATGGGTATCACTGCTTCTTTTTTAATTCTCTCCTTCTATTCTGTAATCGGTGGCTGGGCTTTAGCTTACGTGGGTCAATCCGCCAGCGGTGCTTTCTCCGGTGGCAATGCTGACAGTATTGGCGCTCTGTTTGGCGGACTGCTGGCTGATCCCTGGACACTGCTGGTATGGCACTCTGTTTTCATGGCGCTGGTCATCTTTATTGTTGCCCGCGGGATTCGCTCAGGTATGGAAAAAGCAATCAATATTCTGATGCCCCTGCTGTTTCTATTACTGTTAGTAATGGTGGGTTATGCAATGACTAGCGGCGAGTTCTCTCAGGGGTTTGCTTTCCTGTTTCAGCCTGATTTCTCAAAGCTGACAACCGCAGGTATCTTAACGGCTTTGGGGCATGCATTTTTTACACTGAGCTTAGGCATGGGTGTCATGATGGCGTACGGCTCTTACCTGCCCAAAAATGTCTCTATAGTTAAAACAGCTGTTGCTGTTTCTGTTGTAGACACTGCAGTTGCTTTACTCGCTGGTCTGGCAATATTCCCGCTGGTTTTTGCCAACGGCCTTGAGCCAGGTTCAGGTCCGGGCCTTATCTTTCAGACACTACCCATGGCATTCGGCCAGATGACAGGGGGCGTATTGTTCGGATCGCTGTTTTTTGGACTCTTAGTCATCGCAGCAGTTACATCGGCTATCTCTTTACTGGAGCCTGTCGTCGAATGGCTGGAAGAGCACAAAGGGATCAGTCGCTTATCAGGCACATTAATGGGCGGCATCTCAATCTGGTTACTGGGTTTGCTGACCATCCTGTCTTTTAACGAATGGTCAAACGTTTACCCGCTCTCTTTTATTTCAGCTTTTGAGAGTAAAACCTTCTTTGATCTGCTTGATTATGTAACCGCCAATTTGATGATGCCATTAGGCGGCCTGTTCATCGCGATTTTTGTCGGTTGGTTTATGAACAAACAAGCGGTCGAAAACCAGTTGGACCTGAGCAACGATGTTGCCTTCAGCCTCTTTATGTTCGTGTTACGCTTTATCACACCTGCCGCCGTTTTGGTCGTGTTCATCAACAACCTGCTGTAGCCGATGTAGCAGAGCCACTTAATAAATGTAGCAGAGCCACCTACTGCTAGAAGCACTCACAGAAAAGGGGCCGTAAAGGCCCCTTGATTATTCTTTGTTATTTGTCTTTTGTTGATTAACCAATCCGCAACTCAGGGACTAATAGTATAGCTACCGCGTAAATCACCAAAAGTACGGATCCAGTAACCGGCTTTCTGCACGGCGTCGGGTAACGTTTTAGCCACCTGTTTACTTGTCCGGTTATTAGGGTACTTACCGTAAAGCAGGATATAACGATACTCACCATCCTTCAGTGCATGAATGTAGTAGGCATCATGATCAAGATTGTGGCTCTTTATATATTTAAAAATCCCGTCCAGATGTGTTGATTGCACTAACTGTATGGTATATCGCATGTTCGGCTGCTTATTGATCCAACCGGCATCACGTGCATAATTATGAGAATCCGCGCTGCCACTGTTTGAAACCCGTTTGGCCTTTTCAGATGCCCGTTGTGATGCTGCCTCCTTTTGTTGATTTGCCTGCTCATTCTGCAGTTGAGCCTCCTGCTCTCTCTGCTGCTGATTCTCCTCGTCAATAGCATTATTAGCTGCTACAACCAACTGATCTTCAAGCGCTTGCTGATCCGCTACAGACAGTCGATTCGCAGATTCAACCACGCTTATGTCAGGTACAGAAACACTCGTGTCAGATTCTTTCATGTCAGAAATGACCGACTTAACATCCACCGGATGACTATTAGCCTGACGAGCAACAGCTGGGGATACGGATACAGAAAGAGGTATCACTTCTTCTGACTGATCATTGACGTCCACCGCTTGCGATGTCGTTACAATCACCTCAGAAGGGGCTGATGCATTCCCCCCGCCCGTATTGGGCAGTGAGGGTAAGATTGATAAAAATCTTTGTAATAGGCTACTGCTCTTTTGTAACTCTTTTTCTAACTCTTTCTCTGCTTCTATCTGCGCTTCTTTCTGAAAAGAAGATTGCGGCTCAATGCTTACTACCGATCTTTCTGCAACGACAGGCTGACTCGACTGATAGGTCGATTGATAAGTTGATTGAGAAGCTGATTGAGAGATCGGTTCAAATACCCCCGGATCCTGTTTTACCTGTATACGAGTCAAGAGTTCCTTGCTTTTCTCAAACCCGGCAGCAACACCTGATTCCGACAGCTCCTGCGCTTTACGATAATTCTGCGCAACGCCCATTCCATAGTAATACAACTCTGCAAGACGATGATTTGCATAAAGATTCCCTCCGTCAGCGGCACGTTTAAACAGAACAGCACTGCGGGCTGCATCGGTGTCCACCAGCAAAATACCCAGAGCTAACTCAGCATCATGACTGCCATTATTTGCCGCACGATTTAACCACGCCAAGCCGGCTGATACATTTCGCTGACTACCTTTACCTTCTAATAAAAATAAAGCTATTTTCAGCTGCGCTGCAGGGCTGTTTTGCATAGCCGCATTACAATACCACTCAAAAGCCTGGCTATTATCCTGACTGACACCTTCACCAAACTCATAATTTTGACCTAACCGCATACTAGCAACCAAATCAACAGACGCGACAATGCTCATGCTGTTATCAGCACGACAACTCAATGGTTTGGTTTGATCAGAAGCCGTTGATAAATTACTGGAGCACGCCATCAGCGCGCTGAACAAGAGAACACTCGTTTTGAATGATGACTGCACTGCGTTCTATTCCATTTCCACTCGAATACTCGGAGAAAAACTTATATGCGCCAATCCTACAGCGAGACGATTTACATGGCTACAACCGTCAGAGTAAAAGCGCATAAGTAATTCCTTATATTAACAGTTAAGGACAGAATAGGCTGAAACACAACGTCACACAGCGCCTTAGCCTTAAAAAACTCTTGGGCCATACTCAAAAACGGCTGAATAAATAACTGACTTTGCGTAGAATAGTGTCAGATTTTTTTACTATAGAGTACGAGCTGAGATTTATGGAAAAGCGCATTGCTATTATTGGAACTTCATTTAGGTTTCCTGGCTCACCGGACAACACCTTATGGAAGAACCTTTTAGACAACAAGGATTTGGTCACCCATGTAGAAGATGGCCGTTGGTCCTTTGATGCGTATCAGCACCCTGACAAGAAACACCCAGGCACCAGTTACACATTCGCAGCAGGATCTATCGGTGATGTCTCTGGCTTTGATGCAGGTTTTTTTGGTATTTCTCCGCGTGAAGCTGCCCTTATCGACCCTCAACAAAGAATCCTGCTTGAACTTGCGTGGGAAGCAATCGAAAGCACAGGAAGAGCTCCCTCAAGTTTAAGGGGCAGTGACTGCGGTGTTTTTATCGGCATTTCCGGATCTGACTACGCCTTCCGCTTCGCTGAAGACCTGACAATTGGCGATTCCTCTATCTCTACGGGTAACACTTCCAGTATTGCTGCCAATCGTATTTCATATCAATTTGACCTGCATGGCCCGAGCCTTGCCATTGATACCGCATGCTCCTCATCGATGGTCGCTTTTCATCAGGCGTGCCAGGCTATTCGCACCGGCGAAATACAACAAGCACTGACCGGCGGCATATGTCTGCATCTTCACCCATATGGTTTCATCGCTTTTGCAAAGGCGACCATGCTGTCACCTAAAGGCAGATGCCAGGTTTTTGATGAAGCCGGTGATGGTTATGTTCGATCTGAAGGCGGCGGCCTTTTCTTTATTAAAGATTATGACGCGGCTATCCGCGATGGTGACACTGTACTGGCGATCGTAGCCGGTTCAGCGGTTAACACAGATGGCTATAAATCAGGATTAACGCTACCTAACCCTGATGCTCAGGCAAGTCTACTGGAAGCCACATACAGAAAAGCTGGCGTTTCGGCCGATCAGATTGATTATCTCGAAGCACACGGTACTGGCACGGCAGTGGGTGATCCGATAGAAACCCGCGCCATCAGCAACGCACTAGGCATACACCGCAGTACACCACTGCCTATTGGTTCTGTAAAAAGCAATGTCGGTCATATGGAAACGGCATCAGGGGTAGCGGGTCTGGCCAAAGCGCTGTATTCATTACAGCATCGAATGGTTCCGGCAACGATCAGCATGAAAAACCCCAACCCTAATATCCATTTTGATGAATGGAATATCCGGGTTGTTACGCAGAACATGCCATTACCGCAAACCGGCACATTGACCATAGGCGTTAACTCATTTGGTTTTGGTGGCGCTAACGCGCACGTTATATTACAGACGCCACCACCATTAGCGGTAAGCAAACCTGATGAGTCTTTACTTGAAAACACTCATTCGTTGCCCTTAATTATAAGCGGCCGTGATACCCAGGCACTGCACAGCAGCGTTAAACAGACAATTTCACTGCTGAAATCAACAGACACCACATTTTATGATCTGGCGTATCACTACTTTTTCCGTAAAGAGCGTCACCCAATTGCACACGCCATCTGGGCTGATAGTAAAGAAACCGCACTGGGTGAATTACAATCATTGCTAACAGAAGAAACGCCCGCTATCCACTTGGACAAACCGAAATCTGATATCGCATTTGTCTATTCAGGTAATGGCTGCCAATGGGAAACCATGGGGCGTACATTGCTGGACTCTTCAGTAGTTTTCCGCGATACCATTAAAACAATCGATGCCATTTTCGAACCACTGGCAGGTTTTTCACTGCAAGATGAACTGGCAGGAAAGAACGGAAGCAACCGTTTCTCGCAAACAGAAATTGCTCAACCTGCCTTATTTGCTCTTCAGGTAGGCTTAACCGAGATATTCAGAGCCCGGCATATTTTACCCAAGGTAGTCACGGGTCATAGTGTCGGCGAAGTGGCTGCTGCCTGGGCGTGTGGCGCACTGACACTCACTGATGCCATTCATGTTATTTACTATCGCAGTAAGTATCAGGGACTTACAGCGGGACGCGGGCAAATGACCGCCGTTGGCTTAGATGCTGACACCACGCTAGCCTTGATAAATGAGCATAAACTTGAACGGATAGAACTGGCCGGCATCAATAGCTATCGAGGCGTCACGGTTGCTGGCGATCCCGAACAACTGTCACTGTTAGAAGCAGCGCTCAAAACACAAGGTGCTTTTGTGCGTCGTTTGCCGCTCAACTATGCCTTTCATAGTTCTGCTATGGATAGCATTGAAAGCCAGGTAACGGACAGCCTGGCGTCTATTCAGGCGGGTAATAGCACCCTTCCCTTCTTTTCAACGGTAACCGGAGCTGAGCTTTCAGGCACAGAATTAAAGGCTCGTTACTGGTGGGACAACATCAGAAAACCCGTACAGTTCCAGCCCGCTATTGACGCCTTGATCTCACAAGGCATCACAACTTTTATCGAAATCGCGGCGCACCCGGTCCTTAAAAGCTACCTGAATGATGAGCTGAAAAATACCGGACATGAAGGATTAGTACTCGCCACCGTCACTAAAAATAACGACTCTCTGAAAAATATAGAGAGAACATTAGCCAACGTTATTCTGGCAGCATCGCCGAATCAGGCCACTGAAATAGCACAACTATTTCCTGTCACCGGAACCCCGGTGAGTCTTCCTGCATACCCTTGGCAGAGAGAACGTTTCTGGCATAAGACAACGGCTGAAGCCAGCGGCATGCTAACCCGCGAATTACAACACCCATTGCTCGGATTTCCCGTAAAACAGATCGACAATACCTGGGAAAACACACTCGATACCGGCGCTCATCCCTGGCTGGCAGATCATGCGGTAGGCGATAACATTGTGTTTCCCGGTGCAGGATTCGCTGAAATACTATTTGCTGCTATTGATTTAACCACCAGCAAATCAAACACACCTAAAACGGTTATCGAACTTGAAGAGTTTGAGATTAAAACGCCGCTATTATTAGATGATAATAGCTGTAAAAAAATCCGAACCACGTTAAACCCTGAGACGGGACAGGTAACCATAAAGAGCCGCGAATATGTGACAGGCGAATCCTGGACACCCAATGCAAGCGGCCGCTACCTTAAAGCGCCAACAGAATTACATTTGTCAGAACAGGCGCCGGCTTTACCGGATAGCGATGCAGACTTTACTCTGGCCACACATCTTGAGTTAAACAAGGCAGCAGGCCTGAATTACGGCCCGGCTTTTCAGACCATAAGCCATGGTTGGGTCAGCCCCTCTGAAGTGCTGGCCGTGTTCGTGCCACAGCAACACCCTGAGTACACCCTGCACCCGGGACAACTCGACTGTGCGTTCCAACTGATCATCCACTTCCTCAAAGATCAGTTGGCAACCCATCAGGGGATTGCCTATGTGCCAACGAAAATTGGCCGTATATTTGTGCGCAGTGGTGAGTATAAATTACATACTGCCAAAGCCTGCTTACTGAAACGTTCGCCGCATTCAATTACCGCTTCTTTTTCGTTGTTTGATGAAAATGGCTTACAGATTGCAGCCCTTGATGAAGCACGCTTTAGAGCAGTACGCGTGAATAAAACCGCGGCTCAACGCGTCGACTTTATTGATTACCAGCTGACAGCAGTGCCTGATCGGGCATCCAACCCTGTTATCAAGGCGGATATAACAACGCTGTTTAGCAAAACACTGAGTGAAGCGTCATCTGCCAAATCGCAACAATACATGCAGGAAATAGAACCTCTGTTTGAAGCATTGAGCAGCGCTTTTGTCTATGAGACGCTTATCAAGCTTGAAAAGGAAAACAACTTAACATCGGCCTATAAAGAACAGCTAGGCCTTTCACACCCTGAAGCCGCCCACCTGTTTGCTTATATCATCCATTACGCGCTTGAGCGCGACATGATCACAGCCACAGATAACGCCTGGCAAGTGATAGCGCAAAACGATGAGGACATCATACCTTCTGATGTTATCTGGCAAATGATGGCGCGTGATTACCCGGATTACTTCTTTATCACTCAGACTCTGGGACGTTTTGGTTTACACCTTGAGTCAATACTAAGTGCGCAGCAGACGACAGAACAGTTAGGCTTTGGCATTGAAACCTATAGTCAGTTATTAGCAGCACGCCATAACTCATTGATCACACATCATATTAGCGAACAGTTATCCTCACTGATTGAGGCTCAAACCAATCAGCATCCAGGCCAACGCATTCGTATTCTTGAAGCGGCTATTGATGCCCCCGAGTTTGCCCGACAACTCTGCAGTAAGCTGGACTTTACCCGCAATGACTATACCTTTTGCAGCCTCAGCCAGGATGCTATTGAAAAAGCTGAGCACCTGCAGGAAGATTATCCCCTGCTCAACACTCAACAGTTATTGGACTTAGAGGCCAACACCTGCCTGCAGCATCAAATCGTTATTATTAACCTCAATGGTGCCTGCCAAAATAATCTTGGCATCTTCATGCGACACCTCGACATGATGATGGCCGATAACGCCTTAGTATTGCTGATCGCGCCGACGCCGGCAGACTGGATTGATGTGCTTATGTCAGGCAATGCAAACTGGTGGCCTGAACAAAACCGCCCGCAACACAGCGCGACAGAATGGGCTGAAATCTTTTCCGAATTCGGCTTACAAAACCTGCAGATCATCGAAAGCTATAATGATACGCCGGTCAGTGTCATGGCAGGACAGGCGCCAAGCAAAGCAAAAACCACAACCACAGCAGCAGCGCAGTCATGGCTAATTATGCATGACGAAGCCACGCCAGAGTGGCTGAACAGTACGGAAGCACACTTTGCTGAAGAAAAAATATCAGCTCAGCGCTACAGCAGCTCAACAAGTTCACTGCTGACAACAGACGAGTCTGAGCTACAGTCCTTATGGGATGAAAAGCAACATGACAACATTCTGTTCCTGTCAGGACTGCAACAGCAAAGCTGTTTCGAAGAACTGACAGCCCGATGCAAAGCATTAAATAAGCTATTCAATGCCGCCGAAAGAAGCAGCAACCCTGTAACACTATGGGTGGTGACTTACGGTGTAGCCAATACGTATCTTTGCGACGATCCCAATGCGCAATTTGACGAGCACATAACGGCTGACGATGCCGCCTTATGGGGCTTCGCCCGCACGCTGATGAATGAAGCAACACACGTTGAGATCCGCCTGGTCGATATTGCCCCACTCGCCATGTCAGAGGCTATTCTAAAAACGCTTCAAACAGAGCTGCTTAGCCCTAGCGTCGAAGCAGAGCTGTTTATTGATCAACAGGGCCGTCGTTATGCACCTCGTCTGAGAAAAGGCAAACTGATTAGTGAAGACGACAACCGCTCAGCAGACACGACAAAAAATGATTTTTATCTGGGATTTGAATTACCGGGTCAGTTAAAAAACCTGCACTGGTTCACAAAACCCACACCGCAGTTATCCGCTGCGGACATTCGGGTTGACGTGAAAGCAACCGGACTTAACTTCCGCGATATTATGTATACCCTCGGGTTACTCTCCGATGAAGCTATCGAAAACGGCTTCGCAGGACCCACACTGGGCTTTGAATTTGCGGGTATAGTCACGGAAGTCGGCAATGACGTACAAGATTACGCTGTAGGCGACTTAGTCGTTGGTTTTGGACCGGCCAGTTTCAGTAATTCGGTTATTACCCAAAGCAGTGCTATTGCAAATATACCGCAAGGGATCAGTTTTGAAGCCGCGGCTACTATCCCGAGTACGTTCTTTACCGTGTATTATGCGATGCACCATCTGGCACGCATAGAACCAGGGGAAAAAGTCCTGATTCACGGCGCAGCGGGGGGTGTCGGCATTGCCGCTATTCAGATCGCTCAATGGCTGGGTGCCGAGATCTATGCAACCGTTGGCTCTGATAGCAAGCGCGACTTCCTGCGTATGATGGGCGTCAAGCATATCTATGATTCACGCTCTCTGACCTTTGCCGAAGAGATCTTGCTGGTAACCGAAGAGCGCGGCGTTGATGTCGTACTCAACTCACTGGCAGGCGAAGCGATCAATCAGAACTTTCGGGTACTTAAACCTTTTGGCCGCTTCCTTGAGTTGGGCAAACGTGATTTCTATGAAAATACACACATAGGTTTACGTCCTTTCCGTAACAACATTAGCTATTTCGGTATTGATGCCGATCAGTTGATGCAGGAAAAACCGGTCCTCACCCACCGCTTATTCCAGGAGATGATGCAGCTCTTTAAGGATGGAACACTGTTTCCGCTGCCGTACACCCGCTTTGATGCTAACCAAATTGTTGATGCATTCCGTTTCATGCAACAAGCAAAACAAATTGGTAAAATCGTCGTCTCATACGAACAAGAAGTGCTAAGCAAAACACTGAATAAGACGAAGCCGAATAAACAGCAGCTTTCTTTATCCGGGCAGAGCTCATCTAACCAGGCCAGCTATCTGGTGACCGGTGGTTTAGGTGGTTTTGGCTTAAAAACAGCACAATGGTTAGTATCCAGGGGTGCCACACACCTGATACTTATCAGCCGTAGCGGTCCACGTTCAGATGAAGCAAAACAAGCACTGGCCGCCTTTAAAGAACAAGGTGTGACGGTTATGGCACAAGCCTGCGATGTCAGCGACCGTGATGCATTATCCAGCTTGCTCGCACTCGCCAGCCAACAGATGCCACCGATCAAAGGCGTGGTACATGCCGCTGCCGTGATTGAAGACAGCATCGCAAGCAACTTGAGCGCCGAACAGATTGATCGCGTGCTGACACCTAAAATAGCCGGTGCAAAATGGTTGGATGAACTGACAGATGAGCTCGATCTGGAGTTTTTTGTACTTTACTCCTCCGCCACAACCTTGCTGGGTAACCCTGGACAAAGTAGCTATGTTGCCGCCAACCATTGGCTTGAGGCATTAACAGCGAACCGCAGAAAACGAGGAAAAGTCGCCACCTGCCCTCGTTGGGGCGCGATAGACGATGTCGGTTTTCTTGCCCGTAATGAAAAAATCAAAGATGCGCTGCAAAGCCGTATCGGGGGACATGCCCTGGCATCTGATCTGGCACTGGAATCACTGGAACAGATGATCCTCAACGATGTAGGTAATATGGGCGTGCTTGAGTTTGACTGGGCACCCTTGAAGCGCTTCCTGCCAAGCTCTGACCAGGCAAAATTCCGCGAAATCGCGTTAAGCAGCCACGATAGCGATCACGAAGACGACAACCGTTTAGAGATAACCGAACTGCTGGCCATGAGTGATGCCGAGCTAACTGACACTATTTTAGATCTGCTAAGATCAAAACTAAGCCAGATCCTGATGATTTCAGAAGAAAAGCTGGATATAAACCGCTCAATGTACGATATGGGTCTGGATTCTTTAATGGGTGTCGAGCTGATGTCTGCCATTGAGTCACTCCTGGGTGTCACTATCTCCGTCATGGCACTGAGTGAAACCCCCACACTGTCAAAATTAAGTGAACGCCTGGTTGCACAACTGCGCGGGGAACATCAAGAAAGTGATGATATGACCAAACACATCACCAGCCAACACACGGCAAAGGAAGATCTTCCTGCATGACATCTTTAAATTTGGCAAAAAGCCTTAAGCAAAAGCTCATTCAGCAAACGCTGGAGAAAAAACTAAAGAAAGCTGAGTCTGAAGGCTGGAAGCCTACAACACAAAAAAACAGTAGCAGTGCTTTTAATAAACACTGCCAATTTGATCAGCATCCTGGTTACAAGCAGCTGCAGATAATAAAAAATGGCGCAAAAGCATTAGGTGTTCCCAGCCCTTTTTTTAAGATTCATCAAGGCGTTGCGGGAGCCACCAGCATCATTGATGACCACCAGGTTATCAACTTTGCCAGTTATAACTACCTGAACCTGTCCGGTCATCCTGAGGTTAACCAGGCCGCTGTCGATGCTATTCATCAATACGGCACCTCGGTCTCGGCCAGCCGGATTGTTTCTGGAGAGCGCCCGATCCATCAGGAATTGGAAGCAGCCTTTGCCGCCACCTATGAAGTCGAAGATGCGCTGGTCTACGTGAGCGGGCATGCTACCAACGTTTCAACCATCGGTTATCTCTTCGGCCCTAAAGACCTGATCATTCACGATGAATACATTCACAACAGTTCAGTGGTCGGCTCACAGTTATCGGGTGCGAAACGTATACCCTTTGCTCACAATGACCTGGATGCGCTGGAAAAAATACTGACAGAAAACAGGCATCAATTCGAACAAGTACTGATTGTTGTTGAAGGACTCTACAGTATGGATGGAGACTACCCGGACTTAGCCCGGTTAGTCGACATTAAGCAACAACATCATGCTTTCCTGATGGTCGATGAAGCACACTCATTTGGTGTTCTCGGGGCCAGCGGCAAAGGCCTGCGCGAAGAAGCTCATGTTGCAGGGAAAGATGTCGATATATGGATGGGCACATTAAGCAAAACATTATCAGGCTGCGGCGGATATATTGCCGGCAGTTCCGCTCTGATTGAAAATCTGCGCTACCTGTCACCGGGTTTCCTCTATAGCGTTGGTTTACCGGCGCCAACAGCCGCTGCTGCTCTGGCATCGCTGCAGATCATCCAGAAAGAACCACAACGAATTCAAAAACTTAAAAACATCTCTCAAAGCTTTATCAGACAAGCGAAAGCGATGGGGTTTAACACCGGCGACAGCGTCGGCATGGCAATTATTCCGATTATCCTCGGCAGTTCGGTCAAAGCAGCCAACGCCTCTGCCGCATTACTGGAAAAAGGGATTAATGTGCAACCCATTTTGTATCCGGCTGTTCCGGAAAGAAGTGCCAGACTGCGCTTTTTCCTGTCCTGTGAACATACAGAAGAACAGATCCAATTGACGCTAAACACACTCAAAACGCTTCTTTAATGTTTTTTTGACCAGGCTGAATTCTGCTTTGAAACAACGGACCTTCCTCTTTCTTCAAGGCCCGACGAGCCCATTTTTTTCTCGTCTTGCTGATAAAATCATCTCACAGGATGGCAAGGTCCTGCGGATAAATTTCAATGCCGGAGATTACGTCTACTGGAGAAACAAACCTGCCTGGAACTTTCGTGCAGATGCGGCGCAATTTCCGGAATACCTGGAAGATAAACTCAGCACACATGCCATTACCGATATCATCATG
>NZ_JBFIIH010000068.1:0-21260 GCF_041601355.1 Neptunomonas sp. | reverse complement strand
GAATTTGTTGTTTTATTAACAGATATGCAAAGTGAGGAGTCCACTACCTGGATTATTCAACGCATGTTTGCTGCTATGAACGAAGCCGTACACATCGAGAGTACTGACGTTTTTCTGGATGTTCGCATCGGTGTCAGCATGTATCCTAATGATGGAGATGATCCTGATCTGTTGCTCGCAAATGCCGGCGCAGCCTTACGCGAGGCTAAAACATCGGTGGGTCGCGATGTGTGCCTTTATTTCAGCAAAGAGATGAACCAACGCTCAAAAACACAGTTACGTATGGAGGGACAGTTACACCGGGCTATCGAACGGGGTGAGTTGTTTCTTGAATACCAGCCTGTTATCGATATGAGTACAGGGCGAATTTCCAGTTTTGAAGCGCTGATACGCTGGCGTCACCCAGAGCTTGGGCTTGTGACACCTGATAACTTTATCCCGATGGCGGAAAATGCCGGACTGATCGAGGCAATAGGTGACTGGGTACTGGAAAATGCGTGCAGACAATTAAAAGCCTGGCAAACCCGTGGGCATGATCACCTGTCTATGGCGATCAACCTGTCTCCGGTTCAACTGCGTAAAGCCGAGCTGGCTGAGAACATTGTCAGCATTGTAGAACAAACAGGCATTTCACCCGGATCTTTGACTATCGAAATTACCGAAAGCGCCTTAATTCAGAATTTAGATACAGCGGTTTCGATTATTGATCGCCTGAGCGCTGTAGGGATACGCGTCTCCCTGGATGACTTTGGGACAGGATACTCTTCCCTTAGTTACCTTAAACGCTTTCCTATTGATATCGTAAAAATAGACAGGTCATTCCTCCAGGACTTCCCATCTCATGCACATGACACTGCCATTATCAGCGCTATCATCGCGATGGCACACAGTTTGGGATTACATGTCATCGCTGAAGGGGTAGAAACAGAAGAGCAACTTAAAGTACTACAAAATCTGAAATGCGATGAAATTCAGGGATACTTGTTCAGCAGACCCATATCTCGTGAGCAAGCAACCGCGCTTCTTACCAGCCCTTCAAATATACGTCGTCAGGTATGGGCCGCCGGTTCAAATGACAAGCCAGTGAACAATTCAGCGCTCAGCGGTGTGCTTAATAACGCCCCTTCACGTAAAAGCGTTACACCGCAAGTACATTAAGCTATGTAATTTTGTTTAGCTTTTATCATCCACAAAATGGTGTTCGGTCATCATATGACCCATTTTCCCCATTTTTGTAGCAAGGTATTCTTCATTGTGACGATTTTTACCTACTTGTAACGGAACACGTTCGGCGACTTTTACACCATAGGTTTCCAGCGCTGCAACTTTACGTGGGTTATTAGTCATTAACCGGACAGCTTTGATACCTAAGTGTTCCAGCATCGGCTCACACATACTGTAGTTTCGCAAATCAGCGGCGAATCCTAAGCGCTCATTTGCCTCAACGGTATCGGCTCCCTGGTCTTGCAGGTGGTAGGCTTTAATCTTGTTTAGCAAACCAATTCCACGGCCTTCCTGGCGCAGATATAAAAGCACACCACGTCCATTTTCGGCAATACGTTTTAAGGCCTCTTGTAGCTGGAAACCACAGTCACAACGAAGACTAAACAATGCATCACCTGTCAGACATTCTGAGTGCACCCGGGCCAATACTGGCTCATCACCGGAGACATCACCAAAAACCATGGCGATATGTTCTTTATTGGTTTCTGTATCCTCAAACCCCACCATAGTAAAGGTACCCCAAGGCATTGGAAGTTTGGAATCAGCTACATACTCGATAGTCACTCATCTATCCTCAAAAAACAGGCAGCATAGTTTATCAGTGGACGGCGCTTTTGGGTAATCATTATCACTGTCTGGGCAGCATCACAGATTTTAGTTCGGCATTCAGCTGGCGGGGCAACAATAAATGTGCATGCAAACCTCCCATATCGGAGGGCAGAAGTTGGAACATGCCTTTATACTGATGAACAATTTCCATAACGATACTCAGCCCCAGACCATGCCCGGTGGTAGATTCATCAAGCCGTTCTCCCCGCGACATCAGCTGTGTCATTTTATCGGCAGGAATACCCGGCCCATCATCTTCGATACACAACTCTAAACATTGCTCGTTCATCATGCCTTTGATGCGGACTCTTGTTGTAGCCCATTTACTCGCGTTATCAATCAAATTCCCCATTAGCTCAATTAAATCATCACGCTCTCCCGGGAAGAATGTCGTGCTTTTTATATTGACTTCATATTCGAGTCCTTTATCCCGGTATATCATCGACATCGCTTTGATTAACTTTTCAACCTCCTCTTCAATAATGACCTTCTGACCTGGCATGGCAGCACCGGCTATGCGCGCCCGCGTAAGCTCTCTGTCAACCAGGTTTCTCAGTGCGTTAGATTGTTGCTCAAGCGCATTCGCGCAACTGGGACTGGATTGTCTGAGCGTTTCTATTTGTCGGTCAATCACCGTTAACGGGGTTTTAGCTGCATGAGCCAGATTTCCCACCGCATGCCGGGAGCGATCTAAACGCAGACTCATACTCTCGACCATGTAGTTTATCTCATTAACTAACGGCGCTATCTCTTTGATCTGAACCTCTGGCAGCGTACTGATATCACCCTCTTTAAGTTTTACGATATCCTGGCGCATACGCGTCAGACTTTTCAAACCACCACGAATAATAATGATCTGTGCTATCAATAGAACAAGAATAAACAGAAAACCTACGCCCGCCACCCACCAGCTTAAGGACTTTAACTTCGCTTCAATTTGGCTGATATCTTCAGCTAATACGATACGTATCTGATGTCCGGCTTTTTCAAAACGATTATCGTATACCAACCAGGGAGTACCCCGCTTGTACTGCAGGTTAATATTCATTTGCCCAACAGGCTTACCGTCATAGGTTGGGATCTCTTCATCCCACAATGATCTTGAATATTTCCACTGGCCATCATCGACCAAAAATTGGTAGTAGTGCCCGGACATGGGTTGTGTATAAACGGGAGAGATATAATCAGCGTCGATCTGCCATTCGTTATCTTTGCGCATAACCGCTTGCAGCACAGTACGTGCATCGCTTTGCATTCTTGCACTTATAAACTCATAAGCCACTTCGCGTACTGTCATACCCTGTAAGAACCAGAGTAGCGTAAAAAGCGTTAAGATCAGCCCAATAAAGGCGAGATTGAGTCGTCCTTGTATTGAGTTCATCATAGGTGGTTTACAAAGGTGTATCCCTGCCCACGCTTAGTCTGGATACGATCTTTGCCAATTTTTTTGCGCAGCATCTTAATGTAAGCTTCAACGACATTACTGTCGTTCTCTGCTCCATCATCATAAATATGTTCAACAATTTGTAATTTAGAGAGCAGCCTGCCCGGGTTGTGCATAAAATAGCGTAAAAGCTTATATTCCATTCCTGTCAGCTCAATCTCCAGCTGGCCATCAACACTTACTGCCTGCGTTTTTTCATTCAGGAGTAAACCGGACGCCTCTAATTGCTTGGTGGGCTGTTGTTTAGCACGACGTAAAAGAGCCGTCATGCGCGCCACCAGCTCTTCTGTATGAAAAGGCTTCGCCAGATAATCATCTGCACCCGCATCAAAACCATCTATCTTTTCCTGCCAGGAAGAACGTGCTGTCAGGATAAGTGTGGGGATATTATTGCTGCGCTTACGCCAGTTTTTTAATACCTCAATACCCGGGCGCTGCGGCAAACCTAAATCCAGCACAGCCAGATCGTAGATATCTTCAAAGCCGAGCGCCTCGCCATCAACCCCATTGTCGGCAAGATCAACGGCATAGCCCAGCCCCGCCAACTCTTTCTTCAGGTCTGGCCCTAAAGCCGGGTCATCTTCTACCAAGAGTATTCTCATGGAGAAACCTTAAAGTCAGCCATAACTTCACCATTTGAAGCATCCATGTAAAAATTATTCACTACCCCATTATCACCGACAGACTCAATCTGATAATAATAACGATCATTTTGTTTTATCAGATAGGCATCAAGAACATGATCACTTGATCGCTGCTTTCCTAATGCCATCAGATCTGACATTGGCAGTATTTCGCCACGTTTTACTAATATCCGACAGGCTTCATAATCTAAACGAGATCCGTTTTCATACGTCGTAGGATAAGGAGTGATAGGCCTCCCTTCCTCCGCTTCAACTAACGGGGAGAACAGAATTAATAATGGAAGCAAAATATTTATTGTTCTTTTATTCATATAGTCTCCAACGTTATCTCTATAGTATAAGGGAGATACGTTTAGCATATCCCCCCTACACTATATAGTTCTGTAAAAGTACTAAGGAACATCATACTCAGCATTTTCTACTACCTAAATAGCTTTCTACTGAATGTTCATTAGCCGCTATTGATAAATCGGTGATTAAACAAAAATCACCTATCTTTTGTGGTGCAACATAGCCTTCACTTAGTCGGCGCTCTGTCGAATGGCTGGAAAGCGCACTCTCATAAATACCGCTAAAGCTATAGTTTTGATCCGCCATGGTAGTACTTGG
Source organism: Neptunomonas sp. (assembly GCF_041601355.1). GTDB lineage: Bacteria > Pseudomonadota > Gammaproteobacteria > Pseudomonadales > Balneatricaceae > Neptunomonas. The sequence goes on along the minus strand of NZ_JBFIIH010000068.1, from coordinate 16,730 downwards.
GGACTGCATGTTGAATTCAGTTGAATTCATGGGTGGAGCCAATCCTTGCGGTGAACCTATCGCGGTAGCGGCAAACAGGACTGAAGTAAGGGCAATTGTCTGTGTAAACATTTTCATGATCCTTCTCCTCTCTTATTTCTATTGCAGAATAAGCCCTGAAACTGAAACAAAACTGAAAAAAATCACTGCTTTTAGAACAAAAAAGCCTAACTAAGAGATTAAATATATAAGCAGATGTAACGACCCTAAGGCCAGAAAACCCGCTAATACATCATCCAGCATAATGCCAAAGCCACCATGGACGTGTTTATCTACCCATTTAATCGGCCAGGGTTTCCAAATATCAAACAGGCGGAATAATGCAAACCCAAGCACAAGACTCCACCATGAAACAGGCACAGCAATCATGGTGATCCAGAAACCGACAAACTCATCCCAGACGATACCCGGATGATCGTGAACCTGCAGATCTTTTGCCGTTTGTCCGCAAAAATAGATACCCACAACTGAAGCAAAAATAATGACAAATATATATTCGGATAACGATAATGATGACAACAGCAAAAACAGAGGAACGGCCGCCAAAGTCCCAAAAGTGCCCGGCGCTTTAGGTGCGAGACCGCTGCCAAAGCCGAAGGCGAGAAAGTGAACAGGGTTACTTAAAACAGGTTTAGGATTTGGTTGCATAAAAAGTCTCGTTTAGCAGATTAAAAATGTTGATAACCGTTTGCTTCAACGGTGCACCACTCGCCTGCCTGAAAAAGCTGTAAACCAGGTTTATCACAGATAGCACCGACAGCGGTCACTGGCACTTTATGATACTGAAGTTGCGCCTGAAGATTACCCCACTGTTCGGCAGGAATGGTAAAACACAACTCAAAGTCCTCACCTCCGGTTAGTGCCCACTTTTGTGCGGTATCGGCATCAGTGAAAGCCTGCAGCGCGTCAGAAAGAGGAAGTGCTGCCGGGTTTATCTGTGCCCCTACCCGGGAGTGCTCAAGAATATGCGCCAGATCACCCAACAATCCATCAGATATATCGATACAAGAGGAGGCAAAAGGTGCGATCAGCTGCCCTGTCGATATACGCGGCAAAGGACGATAGAAACGCTGACGCAGGTACTCAATGTTTTCAGCTGAAGAAATATGTTTGGGAGAAGTAAGATGTGCAGGGGCACTTTTTAGATAAGAATCATTCAATAGCGACTCTAGCCCAGCCCTGCTATCTCCCAACGTACCCGTAACGCAAACCAGATCGCCCGGCTTAGCGCCACTTCGCAATAATGCACACCCGGTCTGAACAAAGCCATGCACTTGTGCCGTTAGCGTAAGGGGGCCACGCGTCGTATCACCGCCCACCAACTGAATCTTATACTGTTGAGTCGCCTCCGACAGCGCCGCTGAAAAACTACTGACCCAAGACTCATCAGCATGCGGCAATGTCAGTGCCAGGGTCAGCCATGCTGGGGTTGCTCCCATAGCCGCTAAGTCACTGACTGAGGCCCCGAGTAATCGCCAGGCAAGCTGTTCAGCTGGCGTATCCGGCAAAAAATGTGTCCCTTCTACCAACGTATCGATAGAGACGACTAACTGCTGACCAGGCGGTACATTCAATACCGCACAGTCATCACCGATACCCACTGATACGCCGCACATCGAACTGTCTCGTTGCAGGGACTGAAAATATTGACGTATCAGTGCAAACTCATCCATGTCTGCTTATTTTCCCCGTGCGCCTCGAATCTCAACCATACGTACCCGCTGGGCCAGCTTGTCGAGGATACCATTCACATAGCGATGACTATCGGTTGCACCAAAAATCTTTGCTAAATCAACACTTTCGTTAATAGCAACACGATAAGGCACTTCAGGACGATTGATCAGCTCAAAGCTACCAATACGTAACACGGCCAACTCTACAGGATCGAGTTCATGCAAACCACGATCCAGAAACGGTTGAAACGCTTCATCCAGATCACTTTTAGAATGTGTGACTCCCTGAAGAATCTCCCGGAAAAGTTTTACATCAGTGCCTGACATATCATTATCAATACGGAACTGTGCTTCGATCTCGTTGACCGGTTGGCCCGCCATATGCCACTGATACAAGGCTTGCAAAGCAAAACCCCGCGCTGAGCGACGCTGTGCCGTTAAAGACGTTTTTTTGGCTTTACGTGGAGCGGATGAGCTTTCTTCTGTCATTCGGATTATGCCTCAAGGTTACGTAGCAAGCTAACCATTTCTAGTGCAGATAACGCTGCTTCAGCGCCTTTATTGCCTGCTTTTGTGCCGGATCGTTCTATTGCCTGTTCGATGCTGTTTACCGTCAGAATACCGTTGGCAACCGGGATACCAGAATCCATAGATACTTGAGCAACTCCTTTTGAGCTTTCCGCAGAAACATACTCAAAGTGAGGGGTTCCGCCACGAATAACAGCACCCAGGGCGATGATGGCGTCATCTTTTTTCTGCGCGGCCACTTTCTGTACCGCTAAAGGAATCTCAAAGGCGCCGGGCACACGTACCACGCGAATATTATCTTCTTTGATACCATGACGCTTGAGCGTGTCCAACGCCCCTTCTAAAAGACTCTCAACCACAAATGCGTTGAAACGACCCACTACGATGGTGTAGTTACCATCAGCGGAAACGAAGTCACCTTCAATAAATTGTACTGGCATAATATGTTCCTGTTTATTACTCGTCGCAGGGAATGTATTCGACAATTTCCAGATCAAATCCGGATATTGCATTAAATTTAACCGGAGAACTGAGCAAGCGCATTTTACCTACACCCAGATCACGTAAAATCTGAGAACCGGTACCCACGGTCAGGTAAGCGCCTGATGAGCTGAAGTTTGCGGCACGTGTTTTCGGCAGTTTGCCTAAGACACGGTCTAACGCGGTACCCAGATCTTCACGTTGACCATTATCCAGCAGTAACACAACGCCCTGGCCTGCTTTCGCCACATACTCCAGAGCACGGTGCATTGTCCACTTGGAATCACCGTCACGGTTTACGCCAACCAGATCACGTAAGACATCACCGCGCACATGTACACGAACAATAGACGCCTCATCAGGCGTAATATTACCCTTGACCAGCGCCATGTGTGTCACATTCTGGATAGTGTCATGATAGGTTGTGTAATTAAAATCACCGTATTCGGTGGCTAATACACCTTCCGCAGCCTTCTCGACCGTATGCTCATTGATAGTGCGGTAATGAATCAGGTCGGCAATCGTACCAATCTTCAAACCATGCTTTTGAGCAAACTTTTCCAGATCAGGACGACGCGCCATCGTGCCATCATCATTCATAATTTCAACGATAACCGCAGCAGGCGTCAATCCCGCCATACGCGCCAAATCACACCCCGCTTCCGTATGTCCTGCACGGCTCAATACACCACCCGGCTGTGCCATCAACGGAAAGATATGCCCCGGCTGTACGATATCCTCCGGTTTAGCATCACCTTTTACCGCTACACGGACTGTGTGGGCACGATCGGCAGCAGAAATACCCGTCGTTACGCCTGTCGCGGCTTCAATTGACATCGTAAAGTTGGTCGAAAATTGAGCGCCGTTGCTTTGCACCATCAACGGCAGTTTTAGCTGCTCACAACGCTGTCTGGTTAATGTCAGGCAAATTAAGCCACGCGCATGCATCGCCATAAAATTAATATCTTCAGCGCGCACCTGATCAGCAGCAATAACGATATCGCCTTCATTTTCGCGATCTTCATCATCCATCAGGATGACCATCTTACCCTGACGAATATCTTCGATCAGTTCTTGTGGGCTATTTAGCTCCATCATTACCTTCCTGTGTTGTATGCTTTCAGCGCTTCATATAACCGTGTTCCGCCAGCGTCGCCAGCGTCAAACCACTCTGTTTTTCTTGCGTATTCTCTAGCTGCCCAGCCATCAGAAGGCGCTCCATATAGCGCGCGATAATATCTACTTCCAAATGTACTTCTGAGCCTGTTTCGTACTGATCAAGCAATGTTTGCTGTGCGGTATGCGGTACGATATTGAGAGACAACAACGCACCCTGCACACTATTAACGGTTAAACTGACACCATCGACAGTGATAGACCCTTTCCCTGCAATATATCGTGACAACCCCGCTGGAGCTTCAACCACCAGATGAATAGAACGCGCATCCTCGCGCCGCTCAACCACTTTGCCAATACCGTCAACATGCCCGGTCACTATATGCCCGCCTAAACGGCTCGTAGGCATCAATGCTTTTTCTAAGTTAACGCGTTCGCCAACTTTGAATGACGCTAACCGCGTGTGCGCCAGGGATTCACGTGATACATCTGCCCAAAAACCATCGCCCGGCAACGCTACCGCGGTTAAACAAACGCCATTGGTAGCAATACTGTCACCTAATTTCACATCAGACAGATCCAATTGATCGCTACGAATATAAAGACGCAGATCACCTTGTACCTGCTCGATGGCAGCCACCTCACCCAACGCCTCAATAATGCCGGTAAACATCAGACAGAACCCTCTTCAACGTCGCTTTCAGGATTTTTATCGAAACGATAGGTGAGTCGTAAATCATCACCTAGTTGCAGTAAATCAGTCATTACCAGACGTTTCTGTTGTGCCATTTTATCCAGCGGCAACTGCAAGAGTGGACGCGCCTCAGATCCCAACAACGTCGGCGCCATATAGACAATCAACTCATCTACCAGACCCGCCTCAACAAAGGCTCCGGCTAATTGCGCTCCCGCTTCAACCAGCACTTCATTGGTGTGCTCAGTAGCGGCTAAATAACGCAGTAACCAATGCAAATCAATGCGACCATCATTGGTTTGCTGCGCCGCGAGCACTTCAGCATACGGCATTTCACGCTCGCCCGATGTCACCCATAACGTACGCCCCGGCTGCTGCAATATTTTAGCGGCAGGGCTCAACTGCCCCGTCGAATCAAGCACCACTCGTAAAGGTTGTTGTTTTACAACCTCAGCGGCATTCTCGAGTCCGAGTTCAGCCTCACGCACCGTCAAAGAAGAGTCATCCAGCTGAATTGAACCAATGCCGGTGACAATAGCAGCGCTTCTGGCACGCAAGCGTTGTACGTCCTGACGAGCCGCCGTGCCGGTAATCCATTGGGACTCACCACTTTGCATAGCGGTTCTGCCATCCAGGCTCATCGCCAGTTTAACCCTGACCCACGGCATGCCGGTTTCCATCCGCTTGATAAAGCCAGGATTAAGCTCATGAGACTGCGTATTCAATAAACCCACACTGCAATCAATACCGGCGTGCTGCAGCATCTGTATGCCTCGCCCAGCCACTTCCGGATTAGGGTCTTGCATTGCACTCACGACTCTCACTACGCCTGCTTTAATCAAGCCTTCAGCACAGGGTGGTGTGCGGCCGTAATGGCTACAAGGCTCCAACGTAACATAGGCAGTAGCCCCCCGGGCAGCCTCACCCGCTTCTTTCAAGGCATTGACTTCAGCATGCCCCTCACCCGCACGCAGATGAAAACCACGTCCGATAATTTTTCCATCTTTAACTAAAACACATCCGACTCGCGGGTTAGGATGTGTGGTATACAACCCCTGTCGCGCAAGCTGGATCGCTTCCTCCATATAGGTTGTATCTTCTATACTCCATACAGACATGGCTTAATTGTCAGCCTCTTCTTCAGATAAACGCTCAATCTCTTCTCTGAATTCGTTGATATCCTGAAAGCTTCGGTATACGGAAGCAAAACGAACGTAAGCGACCTGATCGAGTTTACGCAGCGCAGCCATCACCTCTTCACCCAACTGACGGGAAGGAAGTTCACGCTCACCGGTTGCACGCAGGCGATGCTTGATGCGATTAATACATGCCTCGACATCTTCAACACTCACCGGACGTTTCTCTAACGCGCGTTGAATACCCGCACGCAGTTTATCTTCATCAAAAGGTTGGCGTGAGCCATCGGCTTTGATCAGGCGAGGCATCAGAAGTTCAGCAATTTCGAAGGTGGTATAGCGTTCATGACAGGCTATACATTCACGTCGTCTGCGTACCTGCTGACCTTCAGCCACCAGACGCGAATCGACTACTTTGGTTTCATTGGCGCCACAAAAGGGACAATGCATCGTGAAATCCTGTCATAAAAGAGCGTTGGTACCGCTTAAGCAGCCTGTACCCAAAATAAAGAGCGATGTGGTGACTCATAAAACATAACGCAAAAAAGGGCGACCTCTCAGTCGCCCCGGCTATTCTACCCGATTTAGTGCTTATTTATAAACAGGGAAACGGCTGCAGATATCCAGCACCTGCGCTTTAACTCTCTCGTTAGTCGCTTCGTTGTTTATATCGTCGAGAATATCGCAAATCCAGTTAGCCAACTGAATAACTTCGGCTTCTTTGAAACCACGACGTGTTACCGCTGGCGTACCAATACGCAATCCGGAAGTCACAAACGGTGACCGTGGATCGTTCGGTACAGAGTTTTTATTAACGGTAATATTAGCGCGTCCCAGAGCCGCGTCAGCATCTTTACCGCTGTACTCTTTATCGATCAGATCCATCAGGAACAGGTGATCATCTGTGCCATCAGAAACGATCTTAATAGCACGTGATTTGAAGGTTTCAGCCATCGCCTGCGCATTTTTTACGACCTGCACCTGATACGCTTTCCACTCAGGCTCCATCGCTTCTTTAAAGCACACCGCTTTCGCTGCAATGATATGCATTAACGGACCGCCCTGGGATTCAGGGAAAACGGCAAAATTCAGCTTTTTCTGCAGATCTTCATCCGCACGCGCAGACAGGATCAAACCACCACGTGGTCCGCCTAATGTTTTATGTGTGGTTGTCGTCACAACATCGGCCAATGCCATAGGCGATGGGTATGCACCAGCAGCTACAAGACCTGCTACATGTGCCATATCAACAAACAGATAAGCACCTACTTTGTCTGCGATATCACGAAAACGCTGCCAGTCAACAATTCGGGAGTAAGCTGAGAAGCCTGCAACAATCATTTTTGGCTTATGCTCAACCGCCAGGCGCTCAACCTCTGCATAGTCAATTTCGCCTGTTTCAGCATTCAGTCCATATTGAATCGCGTTGTAAATACGCCCTGAAAAAGAAACGGCGGCACCGTGCGTTAAGTGTCCACCATGAGCCAGACTCATACCCAGAATGGTATCGCCTGGTTTACACAAGGCCATATAAACCGCAGCGTTTGCCTGTGAACCAGAATGGGGCTGCACATTAGCATAGGTTGCACCGAACAGTTCGCAGGCGCGATCTATTGCCAGTTGCTCAACAACATCAACATATTCACAACCGCCGTAGTAGCGTTTGCCAGGATAGCCTTCAGCATATTTATTGGTCAGCACAGAGCCCTGAGCTTCCATTACACGCGGGCTGGTGTAGTTCTCAGAAGCAATCAGCTCGATGTGCTCTTCTTGACGTGTGGCTTCAGACTGCATTGCTGACCATAGATCAGCATCAAAGCCGGCAATTGACATATCTTTGCTAAACATAGCTATCCCCCAAGTAACGGAAAGGTGACTGAACGGTTACAGGTCTCGCCCGGAGAATCTCCGGCCTTAAACTCTATCCTTAGACCCAAGTCTTAGACCCAAGCCTTAAAAAAGGAGCGCATTATACTCTAATCTGACACAAAAACGCACTTGAAAGTGCGTCACCTGATCACGAAGAAGATTCATCTAACGGTATAGCTGATTATTGCCTTAGTAACATGCTAAGCTACGCGCCTTTCTTAATATGACTACCGAGATGTGTAGAGATGGCTTTTATTCGATGGTTTTTAGGTAAAATACTCCTGACGCTTAACTTTTTGACCACACCACGCGGTATCAAACGAGCACATGAAGAACAGGTTCAAATTGATAAAAAGACACACCAACTGGCACTTTATCAGTTCCATGCCTGCCCTTTTTGCATCAAAGTTCGCCGGGCAATGAAGCGCTACTCACTGAATATAGAGTTACGCGATGCTAAAAAAGCAGGACAGTTCCGACAGGAATTATCAGAACAAGGAGGCCAAATCAAAGTACCGTGTCTGCGCATCACGAACGAAGACGGATCGACCAGTTGGATGTATGAATCGAATGACATCATACGCTACTTAGAGAAAAAATTTGTCCATCAGTCAAGTTAAGATCGCCAGACAAACAGGTATTACTGAAAAGCCCCGACCATACGCAACACTGTGTATTTAAGTATTTGAAAGAAAATCGAGCTTGTTAACTGCCTGATAACACCGTTACCTTATTCAAGAATCAACGTCTGCGCTCAAGCTCGAAAGACAACCCCGACATCAGCCGGATCCTTATATTCGACACCTGAATTAAAAACCCTCTTAACCAGATTTTAACCTCTGGATGCTTATGATAGCAGACAGATATTATGGGTGGTGAAATCTTGGTTTCTGATTTGCCTGACCTTTTCTTTTTGGCTGTAAATCAAAACATAAAGCGAAGCAAACGCCCGTAGTTACTTACATACATGCACGCATGCATGTATTATTATCACCCTAAATATTCGTGCTGCTTGTATACAAGCATTCAAGCGATTAGCAGATTAATTAAGAGTCAGTAAGCTGAGGTTGTCATGGTAACAAATACCCAACTCAAACGTGGTGCCGCATTCGCAACGATATGTTGCGTTGTATTTCTGGTGGGGTGCCAGGAAGAGCAAGTTCAACAAGCACAACCAAAAGCACCAACGAAAGTGGATGTCGTCACTATTAAAGCCGAAACCATAGAGGTTAAAGAAACCGGTTCTGGTCGTGTGACCGCTTCTAAAACGGCTGAGATCCGTCCACAAGTGAGTGGGATTTTGCAAAAGCGTTTATTTACTGAAGGTAGCACTGTCAAGGAAGGCGATGCGCTTTACCAAATAGACTCAGCTGTTTATCAGGCTGCACTAGCCAGTGCTAAAGCGGACTTGGCGGTCGCTAATGCAAATGCTGCCAGCCTTAAAGAGCAGGCAGAACGTTTCTCTCGCTTAGTGAAACAATCAGCCGTTAGTAAGCAGGAAGCGGCTAATGCTGTATCGTCCTGGAAGCAAGCGCAAGCGCAAATTCTGGCGGCAGAAGCGGCTGTTAAGGCGGCACAAATTAATCTGAATTATACAAAAATCACCGCGCCAATCTCAGGCATTATCGGCCGTTCGACAGTAACAGAGGGTGCATTAGTCTCTGCCGCGCAAACAACAGCCCTGGCAACCATTCGCCAAATCACTCCCCTCTATGTTGATATGCAGCGCCCGGTAACGGCTGTTTTAAAAATGAAACGTAAATCCACAGCGCAAGAGATACCGGTCAACCTGGTACTGGAGGATGGCTACCCCTATGACGAACAAGGTAAGTTAGAGTTCTCCGAAGTCAGCGTCGATGAAACAACAGGTACTGTGAATGCGCGTGCACGTTTTGAAAACACACAAGGGCTGTTGCTGCCAGGCATGTATGTACGTGCCACCATTATCACAGAACAAATCAGTGATGCGATACTAGCTCCGCAAAAGGGAATCACGCATCAACCAGATGGATCAACAGCTGCTCTGGTTGTTAACCCGGATGGCGTTGTTATCACACAAAAAGTGGAAGTGGGCGATGCAATTGGTGATCAGTGGCTTGTAAGGTCAGGTCTGAATCCCGGTGACAAGGTCATTGTTGGCGGTCTGCAAAAAGTAAAAGCAGGCGATAAAGCTGAAGCGATAGAACAAGGCCGATTAGATACAACGGCTGGTTCTGGCACACAATCGCAAGACTAAGGAGTACCTGATTAATGGCTAGATTTTTTATAGACAGGCCTATTTTTGCGTGGGTTATTGCCATCATCATTATGCTGGCGGGCACACTGTCTGTTGTAAGCTTACCTGTTGAGCAATATCCGACTATCGCACCGCCTACGATAAGTATTAGTGCAACATATGCAGGTGCATCGGCAGAAACAGTAGAAAATAGTGTTACCAAAGTTATCGAACAGAACATGACAGGTCTGGATAACCTGTTATACATGTCTTCACAAAGTGATAACTCTGGCAACTCGAGTATTACACTGACCTTTGCATCCGGTACTGATCCCGACACGGCACAGGTACAAGTACAGAACAAGCTATCCGTTGCGGAAGCATCCTTACCGACAACGGTACAGGAGCAAGGCGTTACTGTTACGAAATCCAGTGCATCATTTTTGATGGTTATAGGCTTAGTCTCTGAAGATGGAAGCCTGGGCAGAACAGATCTCGCTGATTATGCATACAGCACACTGCGTGATCCGCTTTCTCGCGTGAATGGCGTAGGTAATATCCGTGTATTTGGTGCTCAATATGCGATGCGGATATGGATGAATCCTGAAAAACTAACAGCTGTTGGCCTGACGCCCCTAGATGTCACTACGGCTATTCAGGCTCAGAACACACAGCTCGCGGTGGGTCAGCTTGGCGGGTTACCCTCAGTTAACAACCAGCAATTAAATGCGACGATTACGGCCCAGTCGCGTTTTACCCATACTGATCAGTTTGAAAATATTCTACTCACCGTAAATACTGATGGTTCTCAGGTTCGATTAAAAGATGTTGCACGTATTGAATTAGGTGCAGAAAGCTATGACGCAGAAAGTCGCTATAAAGGCAAACCGGCTACCGGCATGGCTATCCAACTTGCGACAGGGGCAAATGCACTCGATACGGCCGAGGCTGTGCGCGCAAAAGTGTCTGAGCTATATCAGTACTTTCCTGAAAATGTAGCCGTTGTTTATCCCTATGATACAACACCGTTTGTAAAGATATCGATCACAGAAGTGGTGCATACGCTCATTGAAGCGGTTATTTTGGTCTTCTTGGTTATGTTCCTGTTCCTGGGCAACTTCCGCGCCACCCTTATTCCGACAATTATTGTCCCTGTAGTCCTTCTGGGCACGTTTGGCATTATGGCAGCCTTGGGTTTTAGTATTAACACACTCACCATGTTTGGTTTGGTGTTAGCGATTGGCTTGCTGGTCGATGATGCGATTGTTGTTGTCGAAAACGTCGAGCGTGTGATGGAGGAGGATAAGCTCTCTCCGTTAGAAGCAACGCGAAAATCGATGGATGAAATTACCGGTGCACTGATAGGTATAGCGCTGGTGCTGTCAGCAGTATTTGTGCCGATGGCCTTCTTTGGCGGCTCTACCGGTGCTATTTATCGCCAGTTCTCTATTACGATTGTGTCAGCAATGGTGCTTTCTGTATTGATGGCGCTGATTCTGACCCCGGCGTTATGTGCCACTATTTTAAAACCTGCAGATACCCATAACCATGACCGTAAAGGCCTCTTTGGTTGGTTCAACCGTATGTTTACCAGGATGACGGGGAAATATGAAGGCAGTGTTGCTTATATCGTTAAGCGCCCTACCCGCTTGCTGCTTATCTACGCATTAATGATTGGTGGTGTGATTTTCATGTATCAGAAATTACCGACATCATTTTTGCCGGATGAAGACCAAGGGCTGTTTTTAACACTCGTGCAATTACCGTCTGGTTCTACGCAAGCGCGAACGCTTGACGTAATGAAACAGGTGGAAGATTACTACGCTTCCGTTCCTGAGATTGAGTCTTACTTTACGGTAGCAGGCTTTAGCTTTGCAGGTTCCGGCCAGAATATGGGGATGGCCTTTACTAAATTAAAGCCGTGGGACGAACGTCAAGGTCCCGGGCAATCCGCACAAGCCCTGATTGGTAAAGCGTTTGGCGCATTAAGTCAGATTCGCGATGCCACGATTTTCCCTATTAACTTACCCGCAATTCGTGGGCTGGGGACAGCGTCGGGGTTCAGCGCGATGCTGCTGGATCGGAATAACCTGGGCCACGAGAAGCTTGTGGCGGCACGCAACCAATTATTGGGCATGGCTGCTCAGGATTCTCGCTTAACAGGGGTGCGCCCCAACGGCATGGAAGATGTAGCCGTGTTCCACGTAGATATCGATTATGAAAAAGTCTCTGCATTGGGGCTGAGTATTGACGATGTAAACTCAACCATGAGTACTGCGTGGGGTTCAAAATATGTAAATGACTTTATCAATAACGGCCGCGTCAAAAAAGTATATGTTCAAGCCGATGCTGAATATCGTATGTTGCCGACAGATATCGACCGCTGGTATGTGCGCAATAGCGATGGTGGAATGGTGCCCTTCAGTGCATTCGCTACGGCTAGCTGGACTTATGATTCACCACGTTTAGAGCGCTATAACGGTGCATCATCTATGAACGTGCAGGGACAGGCAGCAGTAGGTTTAAGTTCAGGCGACGCAATGACAGCGATTGAAGAAATCGTTGCTAAATTACCCGGCGGTATAGGGCTGGAATGGACGGGTCTGTCGTTTCAGGAACAAGCCAGTGGCGCGCAAGCACCCATGTTATATGGCTTGTCATTACTGATCGTATTCCTCTGCTTAGCGGCATTGTATGAAAGTTGGTCGATCCCATTTGCAGTGATGCTGGTTGTTCCTTTAGGTATATTAGGAGCCTTGGTCGCAGCAACAGGTCGGGAATTAAGTAACGATGTTTACTTCCAGGTAGGTTTGCTGACGACGATTGGTTTATCGGCGAAGAACGCTATCTTGATTGTCGAGTTTGCCAAAAGCGAAGTCGACAGTGGTAAGGAATTAATCACTGCCACAATTGATGCCTGTCGTATGCGCTTACGTCCCATTATCATGACATCCATGGCCTTTATTTTGGGTGTAACACCGCTGGTGATTAGTAGCGGTGCGGGAGCCGCTAGCCGCCAGGCGATCGGTACCGGTGTGATGGGCGGAATGATTGCAGCCACTGTTCTGGCTATTTTCTTCGTACCTCTCTTCTATGTATTGGTGATGAAACTAAGCTATAAAATAACGGCTAAAAAGCCCAATGCGATCCCGGCAGTAGACAAGGAGACCGGCCATGCATAAGCAACTCTTAGCAGTGGTAGTCTCGGGGGTGCTGGCGGGCTGTTCTCTGGCGCCTGACTATCAGCGCCCTGATGTAGACATTATTAACGCATGGACCCCCGCTGAACAGCAACCGGCGGCTATGCCGATGGGCTGGGAGTCAGTATTTGATGATGCGGCATTACAACAGCTTATTCAGCTGGGTTTGGAAAGTAATAAAGATCTGCAAATCGCCTTACTGAATGTTGAGCTGTACAGAAAGCAATATCAAATCCAGCGTGCGGAGTTAATCCCGAGCTTAACCTTGAATGGAGCGGGTACGCGCACCGCGTCGTCTGCTTTCTCGGGTAATTCCTCGATTTCTAGTGCCTATAGCGTGACCGCAGGCATGACGGCCTACGAATTAGATCTATTTGGTAAAATCAGAAACCTGAAAGATGAGGTTTTAGAAACCTATCTGGCACAAGAGCAGGTAAAACGTTCTACACGCTTAACCATTATTGCCAATATAGTAACGGCTTACCTCACTTGGGTTGCCGATACCGAGCAACTGAAACTGGCGCAAGAAAACCTTAAAATTGAAGAAGATAACAATCGTCTGGTGACCTTACGTTACGATCAGGGCATTGATTCCTCTGTTGTACAAGCGCAAGCTCAGGCCTCTTATGAAGATATGCTGGTTACACTGTCGCGCTATCAGCGCCTGGTCGATCAGGATCGCTATGCATTAGTGCTCTTGTTAGGGGCAGAATTACCGACAGACTTTAAACCAGCAGAAAAGCTGGAAGCTGTGAAGATTGCGACAGTCGGAGCAGGTTTACCTTCTACGCTGCTGAATCAACGCCCGGACATTCTTGCTGCTGAGCATTCTTTACGTGCGGCTAATGCCAATATTGGGGTAGCACGGGCGGCTCTGTTCCCATCAATCAGCCTAACAGCCAATGCCGGTACAGAAAGTAGCGAGCTGAGTGGCTTATTTGATTCAGGATCAGGTGCATGGACCTTCGCACCGTCAATTTCTTTACCTATTTTTAACAGTGGCGCGCTGCGTCGTGATGTTGAAGTTGCTGAAATTGAAAATCAGATAGCCGTAAAACAGTATGAAAAAGCAGTTCAGAGCGCCTTTACCGATGTCTCCGATGCATTAACGGCTCTATCTGGCTATGCAACTGAACTGGAGAATCAAAACAAAGCGCTAAAATCTTATCAGCGCTATTTTGATCTGGCGGATCTTCGTTATCAGTCAGGTGTTGATAGCATGCTAACGCGTTTAGATGCACAGAGCAGCCTGGTAAGCAGCCAGCAAGCGAGTATTACTGCCCGCTTAGCTTTGTACCAATCGCAGATAGATCTTTATAAAGCGTTGGGCGGTGGCTGGGATCAAGAAATCAAGCCCGCGGTTACGAGTGCTATTCAATAGACACTTCCGTCTTCAATGGGAATAATCTGCGTGAATATACCCAGGTCTGAAATGACGAAAAAAATCCGATGCAGCTAGTCGCATCGGATTTTTTAGCCATGATGACTCTGCCCCCGATACTTATGAAAAAATATCATCAAATAACCGATTAAAACGAGTAAAGTTGCCCCCAACCCCTGACTCCTTTATTGTTTAGCCTTTATTTAATTCCACTCAACAATTTTAAGCAGCTTTTTAGATTATCCTTTTAGGTTCTGCTGAGAAATACTGCCTGAAATATATGAGTTTCATTTTAATATTTTTAGTTAAAATGAAGATGTATGTTAACTAACTCCACACGCTGAGGGCTTATGGCACAGTACGTTTATTCAATGAACCGCTTGGGAAAAATCGTTCCACCCAAGCGACAAATTCTAAAAGACATTTCGCTTTCTTTTTTCCCTGGCGCAAAGATTGGTGTACTGGGTCTGAACGGTTCGGGTAAATCCACCCTACTCAAAATAATGGCGGGCGTTGACACGGATTTTATCGGCGAGGCTCACCCCATGCCGAATCTCAACATAGGCTATTTACCACAAGAGCCGCAACTGGATGACAGTAAAACAGTACGGGAAATCGTCGAAGAATCGGTTTCTGATGTCAAAAATGCGCTGACAGAGCTCGATCAGGTCTATGCCGCCTATGCAGAACCCGATGCAGATTTTGACGCCTTGGCAAAAAAGCAGGGAGAGCTTGAAAACCTGATTGAAAGCAAAGATGGGCATAACCTGGAAATTGCACTGGAACGTGCTGCTGACGCAATGCGACTGCCACCCTGGGATGCCCGCGTTGAACATCTATCGGGAGGTGAGCGCCGCCGCGTAGCGCTATGCCGCTTACTGCTTGATAAGCCGGACATGCTACTACTGGATGAGCCGACCAACCACCTTGATGCTGAATCTATCGCCTGGATCGAACGCTTTTTACAGGAATACCCAGGCACTGTGGTTGCGATTACCCATGACCGTTATTTCCTGGATAACGCAGCTGGCTGGATTCTGGAGCTGGATCGCGGCCACGGTATTCCGTACGAAGGTAATTACTCATCCTGGCTGGAACAGAAAGAGCAGCGCTTAGCCCAGGAATCTAAACAGGAAGCGGCTCATCAAAAAGCCGTTAAGTCTGAATTGGAATGGGTGCAACAAGGCCAGAAAGGCCGACAAGCGAAATCCAAAGCGCGCTTAAAACAGTTCGAAGAGATGAACTCACGCGAATTTCAGGCACGTAATGAAACGCAGGAGATCTACATTCCGCCAGGGCCACGTCTAGGAACCCAGGTCATTGAGCTGAAGGATGTTTCCAAGGCATACGGCGACAAATTATTGTTCGAAAACCTTACAGCAACGATTCCTCAGGGTGCAATTGTGGGCATCATCGGAGGGAACGGTGCGGGTAAATCGACTCTATTCAAAATGATTGCCGGTGAAGAAACGCCAGATTCCGGCGAAGTCGTGATCGGCAGTACGGTGAAACTTGCTTATGTTGATCAGATGCGCCAACTCAATGGTGATAACAGCGTTTGGCAAGAACTCTCTGATGGGCAGGATATTATAACCATTGGTAATTATCAGACACCTTCTCGCGCTTATTGCGGCCGTTTTAACTTCAAAGGTTCCGATCAACAGAAACGGGTAGGTGATCTTTCCGGTGGAGAGCGCAACCGCCTGCATTTGGCGAAGCTGCTCAAAGAAGGTGGCAATGTCTTGTTACTGGATGAGCCAACCAACGATTTGGATGTTGAAACATTACGCGCACTGGAAGAAGCCATACTGGCGTTTCCTGGTTGTGCCGTCGTCATTTCACATGATCGCTGGTTCCTTGATCGGGTGTGTACTCATATGCTGGCCTATGAAGGTAATTCTCAGGTCGCTTTCTTTGAAGGTAACTACACAGAATACGCGGAAGACTACAAACGCCGTCATGGCAAAGACCATCAGCCTGAACGCATAAAGTACAAGCGTATCGGCTAACATCTCAGACGACCAACAGCTTCTGCTTGTTGGTCGTCTGCTTTTATCAAGAGTGTATGACATCCGTTTGCAATAGCAACTCAAACTCATCAGCAGGCACTGGACGGCTAAACAGATACCCTTGTCCATATTCACACTGGTGGGCCAACAATAACTGGTACTGCTCTTCTGTTTCAATACCCTCAGCAATCACTTTCAGGCCCAACCCCTGTCCCATTGCGATAGCAGCTGCCACTAACTTAAGGTCAGCGTGATCAACAGTAATGTCATTGATAAAGCTCTTATCGACTTTTAAAGTATCAAAGGGATAGCTACGCAGATAGCTGAGTGACGAGTAACCGGTACCAAAATCATCCATCGAAATACCCATACCCATTTTATTCAGATCTG
>NZ_JBFIIH010000067.1:0-21874 GCF_041601355.1 Neptunomonas sp. | reverse complement strand
GTATTAAGACCATCCAGATTCGCCAATGTTATACAATGTGATGCCGCACCATCGCGTCCCGCCCGGCCAATCTCCTGACTATAATTTTCTATGGATTTTGGCAGATCGTAATGGATGACAAATCGAATATCTGCTTTATCTATGCCCATGCCAAACGCAATGGTTGCGACAACCACCTGCGCCCGGCCTGCCATAAAGTCGGCCTGTATCTGTTGTCGACGCTCACTGAGCAACCCAGCGTGGTACGCCACCGCATTTATCTGATGACGGCATAACAACTCTGCCACCTGCTCGGCACTGTGCTGCAGGGTCACATAGACAATGCCTGACCCTCCTTTTTGCTGATCTGTTTGCTGCCGGATCGCGTCGATCAGGTGCGCATCTTTATCAACAGCACTCACCGGCATAATTGACAGGTCCAGATTTGGCCGATAAAAACCAGTCTGCACGATATGCTCTTGCGCAATGCCAAATTTATGCGCCATATCCTTTTTTACTTTGCGTGTTGCCGTCGCCGTTAACAACAACACCAAAGGTATATTCAATGCCGAACGATAGGCAGGCAATTTCAAATAATCCGGACGAAAATTATGTCCCCATTCAGAGATACAATGCGCTTCGTCGACAACCAGCATCGATACCGGAATTGACTCTATAAACTGACGAAATCTCTCATTCTTAAAACGCTCAACAGATACCATCAGAATTTTAATCTTTCCCGCACGGCTATCCGACATCACCGTTTTACTTTGCTCCCCGGTCAGGGTTGAATCTAAACTGGCCGCAGGTATGCCTCTGCTGGCAAGAAAATCCAACTGATCTTTCATCAGTGCCAACAGAGGTGACACGACTAATGTGAGATGCGGTAAGTGCAAAGCCGCCAACTGATAACAAAGCGACTTTCCTGACCCGGTAGGGAAGATAGCCAGAGAAGACTCTGCGGCTAATAGTTGACGAATAGTTTGCTCCTGACCGGAGCGAAAGTGCGAAAAGCCGAAATATTCCTGAAGAGACGAATGCAAAAAGGGTGAATCCATTATCAACACCAATACTCTTCAGCCCACGCTTGCTGCTGTCCACGGCTCAAAAAACTCCAGGCAATTAATCGACTGATCTTTTGCCCTTGACTCATATTGATAACCTTACACTGTTGCGCACCCAAGCGATTAATAATGTGTGTTAGTGGCTTAATATTGTCTTTCTTAGACACTAAACTGGTAAACCAGCATACCTGGCCGGCAAAGCCAACACTCTCTTTTGCCATTCGTTCTAAAAAAGCCATCTCTCCCCCCGGGCACCAGAGCTCTGACTGCTGCCCACCAAAGTTCAGTTTTGGCTGGTTTATTTCTGCTCTGCTATTCTTAACTAAACTATTCTTAACTAAACCAGTCTTAACAGAACGATTATTAAATGAAGCATTACCTGCAGGGTTGCTATGCAACTGCTCCCTGCCTTTACTGAGGTTTTTCCATTTGCGCTGACTACCCGCCTGTGCCTCCTCTATTGAGGCATGAAACGGCGGATTGCACATACTCAGATCAAACCTATCCGTTGGCTTGATGACTCCTTTAAAAACAGACTCACTGTCTTTTTGATGAATCAATTTTACTTGTTTACTCAAACTGCCATTCGACTGCACGATCACACCCGCGACTTTAATCGCCAACGCATCAATATCTGATCCAACAAACTGCCAACCATAACTTTGGCTACCGATGATAGGGTAAATACAGTTAGCACCACTTCCAACATCCAGTACGCGCACTTTTTTGCCGGTGGGATATTTATTATCCACATTGGATTCCGCCAGCAGATCTGCCAGATAGTGGATATAATCAGCTCTCCCCGGAATAGGGGGACATAAATAGCCTTCAGGAATCTGCCAATGATCAATATGATAATAATGAGCCAGCAGTGCTTTATTCAGACACAGTACTGCTTTGTTATCGCTAAAATCGATTGTCTGGTCACCTTTAGGATTGGGCCGCAGGAAGGCGTTAAGCTCCGGACAAGTAAGGCGTAAAGCACTTAAATCATAGCGCCCCTGGTGCAGGTTTCTTGGGTGTAGTTTAGCGCTCATTACAGCTTCGCAAACCGATCAACCACTTGCCCATCAGTCCGTGTTACCTTTTCAAAAAACATGTCGTAAGGCCGAACCCAAAGACCTGCGTCGCCATACTGAGGGCGGTACAACACCAGCCACTCCTCCGTTTCAGAGTGCCTGACCAGATCAATCACCTCGTACTCATTACCCTTATAATGGCGATACTTACCTACCTGAAAGGCAGGCATAAACGACAAATTCTGACTCATATTTTACCCTGAATTAATTTTTCTAATGATGCCTTGAGCATCGCTAACTGCCCGTCACCGCTACTTTCATTCCAGAAAGCGGTTACATAGACGGGTGTTGATTCTAATGCCACCACATCAGAAGGCAGCAAACTGATTGCCTCATGCAGCACCTGTAGCTGTGATGCAGATAACATTCGCTCACCTAATTTCCAGCTCCATCCTTCCGGCAAGCCTTCATTAGCTATCGCCTTAACACGAAAGACTTGCCAGGGAAGCATCGCATTGACTTCTCTTTTATCCAAATTCAATCTAAGCAAACGGTAAGCTGGCGTATTGCGGACATTTCCCTCCATCTCCCCTTCGGCTCTGGGTGCGGTAAGCCTGACGAGCTGCACCATAAAACCTTCTTTTTTTGCTTTTAAGCGAAGTTGCGCCTGAAATTTTTCGCGTTGTGTCGGCATCATCCACATGAATGACCCAAGCAACGACGTTACAACAAAAACGATAATAAAAATTTTCATCTTAAAAATTTCCTGTAACACTCATATTCTATTGATGGCTATCAAAATTTTATAATGCTGCGATATGATAGACTGAGATAAATTCAATAGTGAGGATTAATCTAATGGCCGTTTATTCGAAAATTCTCTTGGCTGTCGACCTATCAGAGGAGTCTGACCAGCTTATTGAGAAAACCCGTGCTATTGCACAAAACAACCAGGCATCTGTAACGGTTTTACATGTTATTGAGCCTCTGAGTTTTGCTTATGGTGGCGATGTTCCGATGGATCTTACCACGGTGCAGAACCAACTGGATGAGCATGCGCGCACCAAGTTATCTGCATTCTCTGAAAAACTTAACTACCCCGTTGAATCTCAGCAGGTCATCACCGGCCATACAGAATCTGAAATCCATCATATGGCCGAAGAAAAAGGCTGCGACCTGATTGTTGTCGGAAGTCATGGGCGCCATGGATTGGCTTTATTATTGGGCTCAACCGCTAACAGTGTATTACATGGCGCGCCTTGCGATGTCCTTGCTATCAGGGTTTATGAGCCCGAAAAATAGGATCACATCGCTTCTAATTCGACCCAGCGCTCCATCAACACCTCAATCTTGCGTTCCTGCTCCTGCAGCAGCGCAAGCTTCTGTGTGATAAGCGCATGGTCTTTTTCATAAAAGCCTTCTGCCGCTGTTTCCGCCATCAACGCTTCCAACTCTAGCTCTGCCGCTTCCAGCTCAGCAGGTAGTTGCTCCAGTTCGCGCTGTAGTTTGTAGCTCAGTTTAGATGCTTTTTTAGCCCCAACTGCCGTTTGCGATGACGTACCCGGTGCCGCACCCGCCTGACTCAAACCCGCTTTTGCCGGCGGTTTCACTTTCGCCATCACCGGACGCTGTCTTAGCCAGTCCTGATATCCACCGATGTAACTGTTAACGTTACCGTTTTCAAAGACGAAAGAGCTGGTCACCACATTATCAAGAAACGCCCTGTCATGACTGACCAGTAAAACCGTTCCCTTAAAGTCCATCAAGATCTCTTCCAGAAGCTCAAGTGTTTCAACATCAAGGTCGTTTGTCGGCTCATCAAGCACCAGCAAGTTAGCTGGCTGACTAAACAGGCGTGCCAGCAATACACGGTTACACTCTCCTCCGGATAAGGCTTTTAACGGTGTTCTTGCGCGTTCTGGTGCAAACAGAAAATCTTGCAGATAACTGATGATATGACGACGCTGGCCATTGATCTCTATCACCTCACGTCCTTCAGAAATATTATCTATAACAGATTTCTCAGGGTCCAATTGGCCACGAAGCTGATCAAAATAAGCAACTTCAAGTTTAGTACCATGCAAAACACTGCCACTGTCGGGCTTGAGTTCGCCCAGAATGAGTTTTAACAGCGTACTTTTACCTGCACCGTTAGGGCCGATCAGGCCGATTCTGTCGCCACGTTGTATCGATGCCGAAAAGTTCTTAATAACCGTACTGCCCTTGAAGCCAACCGATACGTTTTCAAGCTCAGCAACCAACTTACCTGAACGTTGCGCGGCCTCCAGGTTGAAGCTGGCTTTACCCTGGCGGTTTAATCGATCAGTACGTTCACGTCGCAATGATTCCAACGCACGTACCCGTCCTTCGTTACGGGTGCGGCGTGCTTTAATACCCTGTCGAATCCACACTTCTTCCTGTGCCAGTTTTTTATCAAAAAGTGCGTTATTACGCTCTTCCTGCTCCAGCAGAATCTGTTTCTGCTCAGTATAAGAGGTATAGTTACCGTTGAATGACGTCAAAATACCCCGGTCTAATTCGATGATACGCGTTGCAAGGTGATCAACCAATGCACGGTCATGCGAGATAAACAGAACCCCACCGCGAAACTCCAACAGCTGCTTTTCAAGCCATTCAATGGTATCAATATCCAGATGGTTGGTCGGCTCATCTAATAACAGCAGATCAGGCTCCTGAACCAATGCGGTTCCTAATGCCGCCCGACGGCGCCAGCCCCCGGACAATGAAGACATCAACGCTTCGCCATCTAACTTCAAACGAGTTAGCACACGTTCTACACGTTGTTCTAGACTCCAGCCATCATTTGCTTCCAGCTCATGTAGCAAGTGATCCAATTGAGCAAGTGACTTAGCGTCAGTCGCAGATGATAATTCATCATACTGAGCACGCATATCAACTACTTCCTGTACCCCGGAAGCCACCACATCCCAGACCTTACGCTCATCCGCAGCAGGCAATGCCTGAGCTAATTCAGCAATACGGCAAGAGGGATCAATCCATATTTCACCATTATCCAGATGAACCTGCCCCGTGATCACCTTGAGCAGAGTTGATTTACCCGCACCATTCAACCCCACCAGACCAATGCGCTCCCCCGGTTCAATATTAAGACCCACATCAGCAAGTAAGGGACGGGAGCCAAACGCAACGGAGGCTTTATCAAGACGAATCAGGGGCATGGTGTTCTCTATAAGGAAAAAATGAGCCCGCATTTTAGCGAATTTAGCAGTAGCAATATAGTGGATTCTTTAAGAGGTTTCGACTGGCGCTAACGGTTTGATATGCCGGTTCACCAGATGAGACCGCCAGAATGCATCCGGACAATGATTTAACAGGCGGGTAAACACCGCCAGTAACACAAAAGTGAACAACAACCGCCCCCACAAAACACCCGAAAGATCAGCACCCAGAACCATGACTAAGAGTGTATCTTCAATAATACTGTGGCAAACAGCCAATAAACACATGGAGGCAAAAATATCCCGTTGCGCGACATGCCCTGCTCTTGCTTCCTTTATCAGCAACCCTCCACCAAAAGATAACCCGAGTGTTACGCCGACAATGGTAATAGTTGTCGCCTCACGACCAATACCGATCAGACGTAAAACCGGACGTAACATAACGCCTATCATTTTTTCTATACCAATAACCTTTAATACTTTAAGTGTCGTTAAAAGTACGATGATCACCACTTGAATCATCAGTAAACTTTTTAACTGACTGAGAGCCCAGGCCAACATACCCGGCGCTGGCATTTCTGGTTGCCATATTAACTTGACTGGTTCCTGTAACAGACCAAAAAAACTATAGAAATGATGCAATATCGCGCCTAGTAATAAAGCACCTCCGATTCTCAGCAACAATGTCACGCGCAAGCGCACTCCGGCTTGTTGCGCTATTCGAGCTTCAACCGGAAGCGCATGTGCATGTGCCAATAACATCATAATTGACAGTACTGTTACTTGAGCAACCGTTAACACTTCAGTTTGCTGAATATAGAAAAAAACTAACATGCCGCCATATATATTCGTCACTATGGTTGTTGCCCAGACCAGGCCCATTGACTCAGGCAGACCGACACTCTGCATCACAGGCCCAAGAAACAGCCCCAGATATTCAACCGCGCCCAGTTCTTCCAATATTTTGACCACAATAATGACGGGAATCATTAAGCGAAACAAAGTAACGGACACCTGATAAATATCTCTTCCCAGCTCAGAAAATGCCGCTCGCACTATAAACCCTCTTTATTTGATTATTAAACCAGGCAAAGCAAGCCAATATCTGAAGTTTAAGCTCGCGTTCACGTTCACTTTTACATAGTAACTAACGCTATTACAAAGGCTGCAATCTTATACATTTTATCATCTAAAAACATAATAATTTTTTATATACCACGGCCCTTGGCTGACAAAACTGTTTTATTTTAACGACACTTTTACAGAGCCTCCAACATGAAAAAGCGTACCCGGGCATGATGACAAACAAACGCTTTCCAAACGCCTTTGTGTCCTTATGAAAGCAGTCGGATTATTATTTTGTCTTAATTCACTTTATGTAATAAAAAACGACGAAACCACTCTCTCTCCCTATCCTTTTCGTTGCTACTCTTAGATAAGCAGCAAGGCTTATCGACTCACATAAAAGGCGGAATAAATAATGAAAAACACTCAGATCGATTATATCCGGTCGCCCATTCAACAGCCTATATTAGGAAAACTCCCTTACTGGGAATCCCATGTAAAACAGGACATTTCCGAAGGCAGTTGGAGTAAAACGAATATTGAGGAACATATTAACTTAGCGCAGTGGCAAACCTATCTTCAGAACTTACCAAAAGATCCCTATGTTGATACCCGCTGGAAGAGCATGTCATGGCTTTACCTTGATGATTCAGGCCATGTCAATACGCTGGACGACTGCCCTATGGCTCAAGGGGGAAAATATAACGATGCGAAAACCATGGCCGACAAATTACGCCACTATCCTGCTCTGGAAACAGAGTTTTTACAACGAGAGGATGTTCAGGAGTTTATCAAAGCATGGGCGGATCTATGGAAAATACAGCCGAAAGAACCCATCCTCATGCAAATTAATGGGGTTAAAGGGAACCAGCTCCTGGACCCTCTACAGGGACAGGGAATTCATCAGGACGGCAGTCATTTCTTAAGCATTTTAGTAATAAACAGACAGAATGTAACAGGAGGATCGAATAGCCTTTACAGCGATAAAGCGGGTCATCATCCAATAACAGAAACCACATTGTCACCAGGTGAAATAATACATATAAAAGACAATGAAATCTTTCATAATATAACGAGGGTTGAGCCGCTCAATAATAAGATCCCCTTTGAACGATTCATTATCATTATTAATAGTCGCTTTAACGATCCATTTCAGAATAAAGTATTACGTCAGCACTTCCCGGAGGCGGTACTTAATAACGGATAACTTTTATTTTTAAAACACAGCTGAATATTTTTCAGCTGTGTTTTTTCATAATACTTATACAAGCACGTGGAAGATTATTTTTCATACAACAAAACGTCAAACCTGCGTCCAAGAAATGAATACCTATAAATTTTTTTTAATCTATTACCTTTTTCACTAAAGCTGTTTTACACTTAGGTATAACTGACTCAACTCTAGGCGCATAGCAAAATGTTTAAAATAAAAAAACTGTTAACGGCTGCCGCTCTCGTCAGCGCCTCTTTCAGCGTCGTTGCTCATCTCTCTACAGCGCAGGCCAACACCCCTGATCAGCAGTTATATCTGAAAGCCAAGAAGGCCTTCGAACAAAACGACGTAGCGTTAGCTAACAAGTTAACTGCAGAGCTTAAAAACTACCCACTGGTCCCCTATCTTCATGCACGACAGATAAAACGTGACATTGCTCAACTTGATGACAAATCAGTCAGCCGGTTTATTAAAGACAACGAGGCAACTCCCTTCGCAAAAGATGCCCAAACCGCAAGACTGGACAATCTGTTGCAGCAAAATAAATGGCAACAATTCACGCAGGCTTACGCAGAATATCCTATTAAAAGTAATCGTTATCAGTGCGAACTAGCGAATGCCCAGTACCAGAGTGGTTACACAAAAGAAGCCTTCACCTCCGCAAAGCAGCTCTGGCAGGTTGGCTACTCACAGAATAAAGCCTGCGATCCGTTATTTTCGGTATGGATCCAAAGTGGTCAGTTGACCTCAAGCGTCGCCGACGTCCGCTTCTGGAATGCCATCCATAAAAAAGACTTTGCATTAGCAAAATATCTGGAGCGCTTTTTAACAACATCAGCACAAAAAAAAGAGATCGAGCTTTGGTGGCGCATTAAAGAGCAACCGGATCTGATTACCGATACCACACTACTATCAGCAAACAATACGCATCATGGAATCATGGCAATCTATGCGATTCGCCAGATTGCACGCTCTGATATTAATAAAGCAGCGGATCTGTGGCTGCGTGAACGCTCCCGGTTAGCTTTTGATCAAACGACTATCGATAAAACAAACGAATACTTTGGTATGCGGTATGCCAAAGGGTTCAGAGACAACGCTGATGAGATGTTAGCCAAACTCGATCCGGAGTTCAGTTACGAAAAGCTGACTGAATGGCGTATTCGTCTGGAGCTGGTCAAGCAAGACTGGCAAGCGGTTCTCACGCTCATCGAAAAATTACCTGAAGACCTTAAAAAAGAAGGTCGTTGGGTTTATTGGAAAGTATCGTCTCAACAACGCCTCAACCCGGGCAAACAAAAAGCCGATTATGCTGACGTAGCCAAAGAGAGAAGCTTTTATGGTTTTCTGGCATCTGAGCTGACAAACGACCCGTTTTACCTGAATCACCGCCCATCAGGCATCACCGCTGCTGACAAGGAAAAAATAAGCGCACTTCCTGCCGTTCAGCGCATTAAAGAGTTATTGGCTTTTGATTATCAATATGCGGCCCGTGTTGAATGGAACCTCCTGACTAAAACGCTTTCTGAAAATGATCAGTTAGTGATGGCCCATATAGCCTACGACTGGGGCTGGTATGACCAAGCGATACGGGGTGCTGCCCGAATTAAGGCCTGGGATGATCTGGATATCAGATTCCCTAACCCGCATAGCTCGCTGTTTGAGGAGTTAACCAGCGAGCGAGGTATTTATGAAACCTGGGCTATTGCCGTTGCTCGTCAGGAGAGTGCTTTTCATCAGCAAGCACGCTCAAGAGTCGGCGCTCGCGGGCTCATGCAGCTGATGCCCGCCACTGCCAAAATGACAGCCAAAAGATATGATGTTAAATATAGCGGGCCCAGCGAACTCTTTACGCCACGCACCAATATTGCTTTAGGTACAGCGTACCTGGCTGAGGTACTGGAAACATTCGAAGGAAATCGCGCTTATGCTACCGCGGCTTATAATGCAGGGCCGCACCGCGTTAAAAGATGGCTACAAGCCAGAGGCGACTTACCATTGGATGCGTGGATTGAAACCATTCCTTTCGATGAAACCCGTAACTATGTACAAAATGTATTAGCCTTCAGTGTTATTTACGATGTAATGGCATCAAAAAGCACTAGTCTGTTCAACAAGCGTGAATCGGCATCACTGGCACTAAATAATGGCGCCAAATCAAGCCAGCAACCGACGCTCTGACAGGCATGACGGAACTCATCGATATTGGCGTAAACCTGACAGACAAACGTTTTCAACACGACATTGAAGACGTCATCAATAGAGCTAAAGCATCGCACATCCGTGCGATGCTCATTACCGGAACATCTCTGGCATCATCCCGGCAAGCCATTGCCTTATGCCAACAGTATCCTGGCTTTCTGTTTGCGACAACCGGTGTCCACCCGCATGACGCGTCATCTATGACGGACATTGTAATGGAGGACCTGGCGTCATTGAGCAAACAAAGTTGCATTGTCGCTATTGGTGAAACCGGCCTGGATTTCAACCGCAATTTTTCTACACCAGAAGAACAAATCACCGCGTTTGAGCAACAAATAGAGCTCGCAAAATCTACCCAGCTCCCTTTATTCCTGCATGAGCGCGATGCCACTGAAACACAGGTTCAATTACTTAAGCCGCACAGCCAACAACTAAAAGGAGCAGTACTGCACTGCTTTACCGGGGATAAGAACGCCTTATTCAACTATCTTGATTTAGGATTCTATATTGGAATCACTGGCTGGATTTGTGATGAAAGAAGAGGACTACCACTCAAATCTTTGGTGAAAGAGATCCCCCCTGATCGTTTATTACTAGAAACAGATGCACCCTACTTACTGCCCAGGGATCTGGCCATCAAACCTAAAAAAGGACGCAATGAGCCAGCCTTCCTGCAACACATCGCAATGACGATTGCTCACCTGCGCGACATTACTGTTGAAGAGCTTTCAATGCAAACAACCGCAAACACCCGACGACTTTTCAACATCTGAGTTCGATCAGGTTAAATCCATCAGTGACCTATAAAATCTAACAATTGTCCTGCATCAAAGGGCCACCCCAACTCAGCCCCTGTTACCTCATTTTTTATAAGCGGAATTCGCTCACCATAGCGTTCTAACAACTGATCATCATAAGCTATATCAAGCACATCAACCTGATGGATATCGGGATCCAGGTGAGCAACAAGCAAGGCCTCAGCCAGTTCACACAGATGGCATCCCGGTGTCGTGAAAAAAATAAAATTTTGCATGGGCAGGTATTTTTCCATCTCTTTTACATATTTTCATGCAGATTATGGCACTTCTGCTAACCTTAAGCATAGATTGTTTCTTAAATAATCAAGTCTTTCAGTGACTTAAACCCTCTCTTTATAGAGACCTAATCTATGAAGCCAAACATCACACCCATCGACCATGAAGTAGTACTGGCTGATAATGAATTTATTGTCAGCAAAACGGACACTAAAGGGATTATCACTTACGTTAATCGTACTTTCATGGCAATTGCAGGGTATGCAGAAGCAGAATTACTCGGCAACCAGCACAATATCATTCGACATCCGGATATGCCCAGAGGCACTTTTCAATTGCTATGGACCACCTTACAGCAAGGGGAAGAGTTTTTCGGCTATGTCAAAAACCTGTGTAAAGACGGAAGTTATTATTGGGTTTTTGTTAATGTTACTCCCGACTTTGATACTCACGGCCAATTAAGAGGCTACTACTCCGTCAGAAGAAAACCCTCACGGCTTGCCATTAATACGATAAAACCCATCTATCAGGAAATGCTACAGATCGAAAGCAACAACAGCACCAAAGAGGCAATAGCTCACTCGTTGGCCTGCCTTAACGACACATTACGCTCTCTCAATACGAGTTACCCTCATCTGATACTAAGCTTGAATAAAACCGAGGAGCATGCATGAGCATCCACCATCCTCAACAATCCGGAGTCAGTGCCGGAACTCCTTTTCTAAATGCTCATATTAAAGGCTACTGTTTAAGCTTCATTGCGATTTCAGTGATGAGTTCCTGTTACGTCATCCTGGTCTACGATTTGAATGCTATCTGGCTGATACCCCCGCTTATAACAAGCTACCTTGCTTATCGCCTGATGATTAAAATGAGCAATGTATTTAATGCCCTGCAACGCATCCACGATACCCTGAGGAAAGCAAATCAAGGGGAATTCAATGTACGCATCACCCGCACCGCAAAACTGGGTGAAGTAGGCAAGGTAGCCTGGGAGGTCAACGACTTTCTTGACAAAGTAGAGTCCTATTTCAAAGAAGTAGACGCTTGCTTCAGTCATGTTTCCCGAGGTGACTATGGTCGTCCAGCGCTACACCAAGGACTCCCGGGTTTACTAAAACAGTCATTGAGCAATATCAACTCAGCGCTGAGCGACATGCAAAAAGGCACGGATATGATCGCCGCAAATGCCTTACATTCAGAACTGCACTCGCTCAACGGACAACATTTAATTAAAAATCTGCGACAAACACAAAACGATTTAATACGCATCACTGAAGAGATGATTCAGGTGGAGTCGATTGTTAAGGAAAACGGAGAAGCGGCACAAAACAGCCAACAGTCGGTCAGTCAGATGGTCAGCGCCCTGGAGAACATCTCTTCCACTATCAACTCTATCGCACAAGTAGTAGGCAGACTCGGAGAAGACAGTGCAAAAATCACAAATTCACTGTCGATCATTACAGACATTGCCGATCAAACCAACCTTCTTGCACTCAATGCTGCCATTGAAGCGGCCAGGGCCGGCGAACAAGGGCGCGGATTTGCCGTCGTTGCAGATGAAGTGAAAGCACTGTCACACCGAACCAAAGCGGCCGCTACAGAGGTTACATCAACCATTACAAACTTTAGCCTTCACGTTGACGAAATGATTACTCAGGCAAATCATTCTAATACATTGTCGACAGAAGTAGGCTCCATCGTATCGGGATTCAAAGAGCAATTCGATGCATTTGCAGCGGGCTCTGATGAAACATTACGCGCAATAGAGAATACTAAAGACAGAGCCTTTGGCTCATTAGTTAAAGCCGATCACGTCATTTTTAAGCAAAATGGATATATAGCACTCGATCATTCGAAGGACCGACTAAATGAAATAACAGCGACTTCAGTCAAGCATCATGAATGTCGTCTCGGAAAGTGGTACTATGAGGGTCCGGGCGCAGACTATTTCAGTAATACTGCAGCCTATTCAAAACTGGATGAACCCCATGAGGCTGTGCACCTTGCGATACAAAAGGCAGTATCGTTACGTGATGCTGACTGGGGCAGCAATCAAAGCATTAAGCAAGAGATCATTGATTCAATGGCTCTCGCAGAAGATGAGAGTTACAAAATTTTGCAATATATCGATGCTATGATTGATCAACATCATGCAGAGAAGCAAGGCTAAAGTACTATTATGAGCGCTCCCATAATACTTGCATACGCTCTAGCTGCAAGGATATGCTGAGCAATCATTCATAAACCGTTCAGAAACCGAACATAGTAAACAGATAACAATAATCTGGAAAAACGTCAAATCGACACCTAGGTAATAGCTGGGCAACCAACAGATTTTCAGCAAGAAGGTAGTTTCATGGAAAAAAATAGTAACGACAAGCTTACGAATCCTCAAGAGTTCATCAACTACGTCAACCAGGAAACTCAAAAGCTCCTCGAAAATTACACGAAAGCGGGTGGTGATGACGTTTTTTCTCAATTCACACAATCTTGGTCAGAGCTTGCAACACGTTCACTAGAAGACCCCACGGTTTGGATAAAGGCAATTACAGATTATCAGCAAGCTCAGATGAACCTGTGGAAAGGTCTGTTAACCGGCCAGACTGGAGCACAAACTACCGCTGCCCCTACTGATCGTCGCTTCAATGCAGAAGAGTGGTCAACTAATCCTATCTTCAGTTACATTAAGCAGTCTTACCTACTCGGCTCTGGTATGCTGCAGAACATGGCATCTAATGCCAATCTGTCAGAGAGTGAGCAACGCAAGCTTGAATTCTACACGCAGCAGTATATTGATGCGATGTCTCCTACTAACTTTGCCATTACGAACCCTGAAGTTTTACAACAGGCGTTAGAAACAAAAGGCAAAAGTCTGGTAGATGGCCTGCAAAACCTTATGGGCGATATCGAGAAAGGCCGCATCTCGATGACAGATGAGAGCGCTTTCGTCTTAGGCGAAAATATTGCGACATCAAAAGGCGCTGTTGTTTTCGAAAACGACATGTTCCAGCTTATTCAATACAAGCCATCGACTGAGCAGGTTTTTGAAAAGCCAACGCTTATCGTGCCTCCATGTATCAACAAGTTTTATATTCTTGATCTTCAAGAGCATAACTCATACGTTAAGTTCTGTGTTGATGAAGGCCAGACAGTTTTCTTGGTTTCTTGGGTTAACCCAAGCATTGAGCAGGGCAATATCAGTTGGGATGACTATGTCGGCACAGGTGTTATCACCGCAATTGACAAGGTTAAAGAGATTTCCGGATCGCCTAAAGTCAATGCAGTTGCCTGGTGTATAGGCGGAACACTGCTTGCTTCAGCCTTGGCAGTGCTAGCACACCGTAAAGACACCAGCGTTGCATCAGCAACCTTCCTGACTACGCTGACTGACTTCCGTGATCCGGGTGACCTGTGTGTGTTCCTTGACGAACAGCAAGTCAAAAAACTGGAGAGCAAGGTAAACAATCAAGGCTACTTGTCAGGTAAAGAACTAGCAACGTCGTTCAACATGCTACGTTCCAATGATCTGATCTGGTCATATGTTGTTAACAACTATCTGAAAGGTCAGACACCGCCTCCATTTGATATCCTCTACTGGAATGGTGACTCAACTAACCTGCCAGCTGAGATGTATACTTTCTACATCAACAAGATGTATCTGGAAAACAAACTGGTTGAGAAAGATGCGCTGACGATCTGCGGATCTCCGATTGACTTGGGCCGCATTAAAACTCCTTGCTACTTCCTGTCGACTATTGAAGACCATATCGCTCCATGGAAAGGCACTTTCACCGGCGCTGAGAACTTCAGTAATGTTGAATTTGTGCTGGGTGCAAGCGGTCATGTTGCCGGGGTGATTAACCCAGCTTCTAAAAACCGTCGTAACTACTGGATCAAAGGCGAAATGGGACAAGGTCCTGATCACTGGCTTGAAACCGCAGAGCGCGTTGAGGGCTCATGGTGGCCAAACTGGTCTGAGTGGCATAAGAAGCGTGGCGGCAAAAAAGTCGACGCCCCTGCGGATTATGGCAATGCAGATTACAAAGCTATTGAGCCAGCTCCAGGCCGTTACGTAACTGTACGTATCGAATAAGAGACTCTCCTGTACTAAAAAAAGCCTCTGCAGTGCAGAGGCTTTTTGTTTTCTGCTATAAAGTATATTCACACTAACAGAATTCTAAATCGCCACACTACCCTTGAGATATATCCGTTGATACAGCACAGCCTCCTGCAGGAAACAAAAATTCTTCTTTCGTTAGGCTTCCCCATAATGCTGACGCAAATAGCACAGGCCTCGATGGGTTTTGTCGATACCCTGATTGCAGGGCAATATAATACGCTGGATTTAGCCGCAGTCGCGCTAGGTTCAAGTATTTGGCTACCCATTTACCTCGCAGCCACAGGTATACTTATGGCAACCACTCCTCTGGTTGCTTTCGCAATGGGTTCTAAGCAACCTGAGACTGTTCTTAGCATTTTCAAACAAGGCATCTGGGTTGCCGCTACCCTTGGGGTAATAAGCGTTATTTTACTGAATTCAGCTACATGGATATTCGAGCTAATGAAAGTTGAGGAGCCTTTAGCCCTAAAAGCTGAAGAATACCTCTATGCTATATCCTGGGGCTTTCCAGCGCTGATGTTTTACCAGTTACACCGAAGTTATTTTGAAGGACTGGGCAAGACACGCCCCGCCATGAACATTGCATTGCTGGCACTGCTGCTCAATATACCGCTGAACTATCTATTTGTTTTTGGCAAAATGGGATTTCCCGAACTCGGCGCTGCCGGATGTGGCTGGGCAAGCGCATTGGTCATGTGGCTTATGCTAGCCTGCAGCCGGATCGCCCTGAAAAGTAGCCCTCAATTACGCCTTCCCAGTGCTTTGCATTCCCATTGGTTTGATGCTGCAGCCCTACTCAGCTACCTTAAGCTGGGTGTTCCGATGGGGTTCGCTATCCTTATTGAAACCAGCATGTTTTGCGTGATTGCGCTGTTACTGGCGCCGTCAGGAACATTGGTGGTTGCTGCCCACCAGATCACGATGACACTCTCAGGTCTGGTTTTCATGATTCCACTCAGTATGGCCATGGCCTGCACTATCCGTATCGGCCAGCTATCCGGCGCATCCGAACATCAAAGCGCCTGGTTCAGTGCAAAATCAACTCTGTTAATTACGACCAGCATTGCGGTTTTGACCAGCACTTCCATCTTGTTATTTGCCAGACATATCGCCTACATTTTCACGTCTGAACAACAGTTGATAGAGCTTGCCGTAAGTTTACTGCTTATAGCTGCTTTATTTGGAATATCAGATGCCCTGCAAGTCACTGCTGCCGGAGCGCTACGTGGCTATAAAGATACCAGCATCCCTTTACTGATTGTATTTATCGCTTACTGGATAATAGGGCTTCCTTTAGGCTATGTTGTAGGGCTGACCGACTTGATTATTCCTGCGCTTGGCGCGGCCGGCTTCTGGTATGGCTTAGTTATAGGCCTCTCAGTTTCAGCGGCTTTACTCCTGATAAGATTACGCCGGGTAGCAAAGCATGCGGCATTTTAACGTCTGCATCGTCATGGCGATCCTGCTCTCTCTGGGGGGATGTAGCAACGAAACGCCAGAGCAAGCACTGATGCAGACTTATGCCAGTAGAGTCGCTAATGTACTGAAGGAAGATTACCAGTGGCAGCAACCAGAATCGATCCCGCCACTACCTCCTCAACGTTTACGACTTCAAACGATTCCAGATCTGAATGAGGGGCTGATTGATGTGCTGGATTTAGCCAAATGTGACCTTCTCCCCCTAATAGCATCACGAAACAGCTCGTTAGGAAAACTAGCCCGGCCTTCTCAGCGCCTTGTTTATGAAATTCAGTTTTTTGACCAGATCAGCAGCTGCCTGCCTCTCATCGAGAAAGACCCTTCTGTTGAAGCTGAATTAAAAGAGCGCATTTATAATATCTACAACATCAAGAAGCGCAATCTACCTGTCATATTTTGGAACGCACTCTATACCGGTCAGGAGATAGAAGCCTCTATGGCCGTTAATCAATCCCCCCTGCCTCTTTTACAAACTGACCACAGCACGGCGTTAAACGCGTTAAATTCACTCTCTTTTATTACGACATCTACACTGCAAAACAATATCGCTTCGGGTACTTCGTCTCTGCCACAGATCGAGCAATATTATGAAGATATCTATCACGCCCCTCTGGGGGCACCACTTCTGAAGTCGCTGCTATTACTGGAAGCAACCATGAATAATGTCTCCCGGTTGATCAACACCCGACTGGCAAGAAGACCCATGTGCTTCTCTTCTATGCAAAACCCGCAAGCTAACATATTAAAAAATGTTTTTGTTGAATACTATGCTCGCCAGATTCAACCCTATATGGCTTATGTGCATCGAATCGGCGAACAATGGTTCCGTATTCATAGCAAAACGCTGGCACTACTGCCTATCCCGAATGAGATAGCGCCTTATGCAGAACAAGCGTTCATAACAAATAGCAAAACAAGTATCTGGGGGCGTTATATTAACGCCCGGGACAGGCATACCCAGGCATGGCAGAAAATTCTCAAACAATGTAATTTAATGCCCAGCCAGCCCAACTAAAGCGCTTCTTCCTTGAAAAAAACATATTCTTCTACCATGCTTCATGCACTATTTATGTATGACAGGGCATGGCGTGCAAAGTAAACGCATTTATAATGCAGCTAATAAACGGCGCAGATCTTTCAAAGCCAGTAGCGCTGGCTATCTACTCGTTGCCTTGTTTTCATTAACATTATCCCTGTTCGCATTAAGTGAAATCAGCGTCAAACTCAGCAATGCATATATACAGCAACTGGGCCAGAAATATGGCGTCCAGGCAAAACTCAGACTACAGGCGTGGCAGGACTTAATGCTTGAGATTGCAAATAAGCCTGAAAAAGAAAAACTAAAGCAAGTTAACGATTTTTTTAACCAAGTCAGATTTTTAGATGACTCAATACACTGGGGCCAAAAAGATTACTGGGCAACACCCGTTGAGTTTCTCATCAGTAACGGCGGTGACTGTGAGGACTTTTCAATTGCAAAATATTACACACTGAAAGAGGTCGGTGTGGATATGAGCAAACTGAGCATCACTTATGTAAAAGCATTAGAACTTAACCAGGCACATATGGTGCTCACCTATTATGAGAAACCTAATGCTATGCCGGTTGTACTGGATAATTTAATTGCAGAGATAAAGCCCGCGTCTCAACGCCCCGACCTTCTCCATGTATACAGCTTTAATGGGGATAACTTGTGGCTTTCTAAAAAAGGACGCAGAACCACCCTGGTAGGAACATCAGATCGACTTGGCCCATGGGTACAACTTAAATCAAGGCTGGAAAACAATCGTGTTAATGTTAACTAATCAGGTGCCAGGGAGAGAAATATGTCTTTACTAAATCAACTAATAGCGGCGGTATTCGCCGTATTGATTGGCTTGGTCTCGGGCACCCTTTACATTATGTCGGACAGCTCAAAAGAGATGTTAATACATCAACTGGAATCTCATGGCCAAGACACCGCCACGCATTTAGGGCTTTACCTTGCGCCATACATAGCGGCAGAAGATAAAGCAGCCATCGAAACTACTGTTAATGCAATTTTTGATAGCGGTTTTTATCAAAAAATAGAGATAACCAACAGTACTGGCGATACTCTCTTCGTTTCGACAAACACCTCAATTGCTCCGGAAAGCGTGCCCACATGGTTCTTAACACTGGTTCAGTTCACTCCCCCTTCAATGGAAAGAGAAATTAGCTACCAATGGCGTAAAGTTGGAAAGGTAAGCGTACAGAGTCGCGCAGGCTATGCTTATGAACAACTATGGAATGGTACCGAAAAAACACTCATCTGGTTTATATCACTATCACTGATTGCTGTTTTCTCATTGAGCTATTTATTAAGAAGAATTCTGCGCCCTCTCAAAGGGGTGGCAGAACAAGCCACCGCACTCTCTGAACGCAAGTATATTGAACAGAAACACATCCCTAAAACAGTTGAATTGAAACTGGTTGTCGAGGCAATGAACCGTATGGTTCAAAGGGTTCAGCGAATGTTCGATGAACAAGCACGACATATCGAAGAGCTACGCAAAACAGCCTATCTGGACAACCTTACCGGACTAGCGAATCAACGCTCTACCCATGCACAGCTATGTGACTGGCTGGACTACCGTAAAGAATTCGGCCACGGTACCTGCATCTACCTGCATATTCCCAACCTCCAGGCACTGAATGACGCTCAAGGGGAGGAAGCGGCCAATAATTTTTTGAAATATGCAGCTAAACAGCTCGCCGACCTGTCTGCTCAGTACCAACCGGCAATTATAGGGCGCCTATCCGGGTCAGATTTTCTCGCTTTTATACCAGAAAGTAACGAAGAGATCGTTAAGCGGGAAGTCTCTAAGCTAAATGAATCACTGATTACTCTTGCCAACTTTGAAAAAATATCACCCGATGAACCAGCGACTCATATCGCTATTACACAAACCGACCAGAATACCTCAGCGGCACAGCTTCTCTCTGAAGCACGGCTTCTTATCAAACAGGCCATCGCTGAAAAAAGAGATATCCAATACCCTGCAGAATTCACCGGTAGTAAAATCACATCAACCTCTTGGCAGGAACATGTGGCAAGCGCCATCAACAATAAACAAGTTTTTCTACAATTTCAGAAAGTCATATCAACGCATGATCAGCAACCACTACAACACGAATTATTAGCGCGAATTCTGAATCGGGATAACAACCCCTGCTCAGCAGCTGAATTCATACAAGTCGTAAAGGAACTTGGGCTAATCGAAGCGCTGGATAAAGCCGTTCTGGAACGTGCAATAGAATATCTCACGCACAATACAAGCTGCCCACCCTTGACAGTCAATCTGAGCCAACAAGCGATCCAAACTGACGACTTTGAAAAGTGGATTAAAAGCCAACTGAGTAAACATAACTTACGCGGCCGGTTAAATATAGAGATTAACGAGACAGCTATACTCAACGATATCAATAATATCGTGACATTCCGAGACCTGTTGAAACAAAACGGCATCGGCTTTGGCGTTGATAATTTTGGTATTCACCCGAGTGGGTTTAGCTATCTTTACGCGGTACAGCCCGACTACATAAAAATTGATGGGTCCCTTTGCCAGGAAATAGACCACAGTGACGAAGACTGCTTCTTTATCCGCAGCCTTATCACAGCAGCCCATAGCTTAGGGATTAAGACCTATGCCGAGCGCATCGAACGAATAAGTCAGGCAGAACGCCTGAAACAATTAAATATTGACGGCACACAGGGGTTTTTACACGGAAAACCAGAAGCGCTGGTCTGAACGCAATGCTGATAGCCAATAGCAAGCGAGCTAGATGAATTGCTTCAACCAATTATGCAGACTTGACGCATCCATGGCGCCCGCCTGTCGTGCTACCTCTTTCCCGTTCTTTATAACGATGAGTGTTGGAATACTACGAATTGAAAAACGAGCGGCCAGCGCCTGTTCGACTTCCGTATTCACCTTAACGAACCTCAGGTGCGGCTCTAATTGCTTAGCCGCCTGCTCAAAAACCGGAGCCATCATCTTACAAGGCCCGCACCAAGACGCCCAGAAGTCGACCACAATCGGCGTATCGCTTACTTTAATAAACTTATCAAATTGTGTTATCGATAAATCAGCAGCCTTGCCCTGAAAAAGTAATTCACGGCAGCGTCCACAGACGGGATGATTGCTTAATTTTTGAGTAGGAACCCGATTCGGAGTTTGACAGGAAGGACAAGAAACTAACGTTAATTCAGACATAAAACACCTTATACATAAGATTAATACAATATAAGGTGTTTTATAAAGAATTCAAGATCTATTAACGCTTATTCAGGGCAACTAACTGATCCAGCTTAGAATGAAGACGGTCAGCTTTTTCCGCCTCACGCTGTTGCTTCTCTTTTTCACGCTGCAGGTCACGCCGATGCTGATGAAATTCTTTTAGTTTCCCTTTAGCATGCTCAGCTTCTTCAGCAGTTACCTGCCCTTGAGCTTCTCCCTGCAGGTTAACTCTGTCAGCACCCTCTTGAAGAGATCGGAAATACTGAGGTGAGCGCACATAAGATGCCAACGCTCTCTTTATCTTGTTTTTGGCAACTTTCTCATCAGCGATCAAATCGTCCTGAATACCAATTTTGAGAGGCCGTACGTTGTCACGATTAAAGACCTGAGGATAAGTTTCCATCAAAAGCTGAAGTGCCGCCTGGTTTGCAGCTCGGTTCTTCGCTTTACTTTTACTTTTTGGTATCACTACGTCGTTCACAACATTTCTCTCGATCACTTTGATATTCGAACGGTTTTTTTTCAGCTCTAGTTCGCCTAATAACCGTTCG
Source organism: Neptunomonas sp. (assembly GCF_041601355.1). Classification (GTDB taxonomy): domain Bacteria; phylum Pseudomonadota; class Gammaproteobacteria; order Pseudomonadales; family Balneatricaceae; genus Neptunomonas. Next base: position 686 of record NZ_JBFIIH010000067.1, on the reverse strand, counting down.
CACTCTTCAACTTGCCGCAATGTTTTATTCACAGCGGCTTCTATATCACTGAACACTTATCTCAGCTACCTTTTCGAATATAATAGCTAAATATTTCTTTTTCGCTTTCATTGATTTGCTCAACGAGCTCATGCCCAAGAAATGCACAAAACTTGGGTATATCCCGCTGCGTAGAAGGATCCGTCGCCAACACCAGCAAAACGTCACCTATGTCAATTTCACGTACCTTATTATGCAGCATCATTACTGGTTCGGGACAATACAAGCCTGTCGCATCCAGCAAATGATCTTCTTTGATACCAACCATTATGCATCTCTTTTCAAAAACGAGCCTATTGTCTCAAATAAAACCCAGTAGCGAAAGCAGACACTTGCCAAAGTATGAGTTTGTGATTTGCAACACAAGGTTTATGCTTAATATATGAGTGATAAACACAGGAGACTATCATGATTAAGGTAATAATTGAGCGCCATATCGCTGACGAATTAGGTGAGCATTATGAAAAAGCAGCGAAAACAACGTTGCAAAAAGCCATGCAGGCACATGGTTTCATCTCCGGAGAGGCGTTAAGGAATGTTAACGATGAAAATCACCGGGTTGTTATAGCAACCTATCGCACTGTTGCGGACTGGCAACGCTGGCTATCCTCTGAAGAACGAAAAGAGATGATGGAACAGATCAGACC
>NZ_JBFIIH010000066.1:0-21948 GCF_041601355.1 Neptunomonas sp. | reverse complement strand
TTTTGGACTGATCACATCGAGTTTAGCAGGCAAAGTTAAGGCCGCCTCACCCTGAAGCAGAACACCCTGGGAAAATCTGGAAATAACATCACCGGCAACGGTATCACGTAATTGCACACGATAAACTTTGGCGCACTGTTTTTCAGGCGTAGTGATATTGTACGACCAGCGCCCATCATCCGTGACCAGGATTAAACCCGTAGTATCTGCATCTAAACGCCCCACGATATGCAGGTCCTGCGCTTTCTCTACATCAAGATAGTTAAACACAGAGGGATAAATTTCATCAATGTTGGAGCAGATCGTATCCGCTGGTTTATGCATCATGATATAACGTGAAGCACGTGCCGTTAACACCTCCCCATTTAAAGTAATTCTATTATTTTCGTGTACTTGAGTAGCTTCATCTTTGATGACTTCACCATTCACCAGGACAATACCAGAGTGAAGCAGGACTGTTGCTTCAGACCTTATTAGCTGAGTACTTTTACAAATAAATTTATCGAGGCGCATAGAGTTCCTTTCCGTCACGAGCTTTAACCACCCGGATATTCGGATTTGACGTTAATATTGTCTGCGCTGTCTGTATCGGTATCTCAGCGTCTTTCGCGACCCCGGACGCCGTACGGTATTTGTATTTAGGGTTGGCTAACCCGACATGAAGAACCTTGTATATATCGTCAGTAGTCGGCTCTGGATCTGAATTAACTTGCTCTGTTGGCACCTCATCCGTGGTAATTTTTGCCAACTTTTCTTCAATTAAATCAATACGTTCTTTAATAGGGTCAATATCCTGATCAACATTATCAGCCAGTTCATTCAACTCAATTGAGCGATCCCCCCATGTTATCTTCACGTTTGAGCGGTCTACCAATCCCTTTAACTGATCCTTCATCAAAAAAATCAGAAAAACAACGATGATAAATAAAAGAAATGGCCAATCGATAAGCTTTAAAACCAATTGATCCCAGGGAAAGGTGGATTGAGCTTGTGCAGCGTTTTCCATAATTACCTCCACTTTCTGGCTTAATCCAGAAACAGCAGTCAATCTACATAGTACTAAAATGTGCTTATGAGCTTAACTGTAACTCAGACGGCCCTTGTTGTAAGGCTGAAGTTGGTCAGTGTTTTACATGAGGCGCATTTGAAAAATAGTCTTTCATCCAATCGTAGAGTTTATCTGTTGATAATTCAGCCAGAGGAACATGCTCAAACTGCTCTGCAGGATCTTGCGTTTTGAAGGTAAACTGATAACTAATAATATCAGGCTGCTGATCATGCAATATAAGAATAATGCGCTTCCCGCTTCTCAAACAATCAATAGTCATTACGTCAGCAGCAATTCCACTTTCCCGCATCTTCTGGCTCACACCTACGATAGGATCTATCTCTTCAAAATCCTGTTTAATCCGGCTGTGGGCTTGAGTCGCAATATCACATAATATTTTTAGATTTTTATCGGTCAAAAAGAATATCCCATAAAAGTATTGATATCATTGATTGGTCACTCTAAAAATCCAGATGAGAAATCATGTTTTCAGCAACAATCATGATAACTGAGGTTAAGAGCACCATTACAGTACTGATAATCACTGTTCGATTTGATTTTAACCAACCAAACGCTGATTCTTACCACGTAAAATTTGCACAGCAATAGCCATACATTACCCCGCCATCAGGCTACTAATATACGCAACTTGTGCGGAGCGGAGTTCAAGTATTTCACTAATCATCGTGACGTTTCTTTAGTGGATTCAACTCCATGATGTAACGTTTACATCAGATAGGGGTGCTTATATCACACCACCGATGGATGGAGTTTCATCCACCCCAGCAATAAAATAAATGCAAAAGCTAACCAAATGACGGTTGCCACTGACAGAGTCCAAAACAGACTATATTTATAGCTTAAAAAATAAACCGAAACCAAATAACCTGCATACGGAATTAATGAGTAAAGCCCAAACAGTGCGGTGACGCGAAGGTCATCCATCGTCCGTTCCACGCCTACAATATAGTGCGCTATCAGTGCAAAAGTAGGAAACAGCGGTACTAAACCGGCGATGAAAAAGCTTTTATTTTTTGAAAGCAAGGCAATCAACAACACGGCTGCAGCACCCAGCAAGCACTTTAAGAACAACGCAATCACGATTTAACACATCCTATATAAGGTTAATACCACGCTAATCTAACGTCATTATTGGCCCCGGGCACCCGCTTATCCGCTCGTAATATTGATCGGGCGTTAGTGCAAAGAACGATAATCGTATACCAGTAAGAGTTCAAGAATTACCTAGTACAACGCCTGCTTTATTCCTCAAAACGCAGGCTTTGCAGCTGTTGCAATAACCACTGCCCCGCTTTTCCCAGCGCACGATTTTCTGTCCAGACCAGATCAATACCTTGCACAATACCGGCTTGCTCATAGACCAGATCAAGTACTACCAGCTCACCTGAGTGTAACTTCTCCTTAACCACAGCCTCATGCAAAAATGCCCAGCCTATATTGGCGCAAAGCAACTCCAGGATGACGAAGGGGCTTTCTGATAACCACACCTGCGGGCTCACGGTGTAACGCTCGTGCATCTGATTATCCGGATCTAAGCTGCGCCCGACAATTTGTCTATGCTGCCTAAGATCAGCATGGGTAACCTGTTTGATTTGCGCTAACGGAAAATCGGGGGCCGCTACAGGAATCACGCGTGAGTGCCCGATACCCCGGAAACTAAAACCTTGCGGGTAATATTCCTGCTGAATCATCAAGCCTATATCCGCTCGATTGCTACGCACCAGCTCTGCAACATCACCACTGCCGGGATCAAGCAATTCTAACGTGATGTAGGGAAACGTTTCCGCAAAACGCTCTAACACCGTCAATAGAATAGGCGTAGCGACATTTTGTTCAATGGCAATACACAGCGATGCTTCATTTCTGCTGCTCAACGAAGCCGCATGGGCATTAAATTCGTGATGACTATGCAAAACTGTTTTGGCTGATTTAAGCAACACCTGGCCCGCTTCTGTAAGCACGGGACTACGGCTGCTTCGATCAAAAAGCTCAACGTTTGCATCAATTTCAAGGTTACTAATCGCGGTACTCACCGCCGACTGTACTTTGCCTAACTGACGCGCCGCCGCTGAAAATGAACCTGATTCAGCAGCCACAACAAAACACGTTAACTGTTCAATACTTGGCATCTTGCTCATACACTCTTGGATAACCTGCGAAAAAAACCAGCCAGCTTACTGCTTATCTATCTGCTTACCTATCTAAAGAATAGATACATTCTAACTATAAAACATCAATATTATCTTTAATATACTCGTCAGTTAACCAACCACCCTTTAACAAAATAATCTTTTACAAAGTAAATTGGGAGCGCACCATGGCAAAGGATATGACAGCTCATACGACAGGTAAAATGACGGGGAATATCGTTATACGTAGCGGCTTGGACAGGCTACGTTATACTTTGTTATTCGAAGCTATTTTGCTCGGCAGCTCAACGGCGGCCATGACCTTTATCCTACAACGCGACCTCCTGGAAATGGGTTATTTAGCGCTGGTTATCAGCCTCATCGCCATGTTAACCAACTACTTTTATAACTACGCTTATGATTATTTTGACACTAGCCGGGGACGTATTCCAACCGAGCGCACCCTGACACATCGAATTTATCATGCTCTGGGGTTTGAGCTGCTGTTGCTCTTTTTTACCCTGCCATTAATCATGTGGTGGCTAGAAATGAGCTTCATTAATACCCTGTTATTAGATATTGGCATGATGGCAGCAGTGGTGGTTTATACATTCCTTTTCGGACTGGGATACGATCGTGTATTCCCGATCAAACAAGCAGAACAGCTAATAATCAGCGAAGCTTAAAAATAGGCTGTAAAAACAACACATCTCTGCAGCCCTTATATAACGGGCTGCAGAGAAGATGTGCATATGTAATACATAGACTTATCCACAGATTGTGTGAGTAACTATTTTTGTTTTTTCTCTTGCTTTTATGAACTGCGTTTAGATTATTCCATCCATGTTTACATTGGATGCCTGCGCTAGTAACCAGTTTTTCAGAATGCAGGCGGTGGGACTGAGCGGCGGGTGTCCGGGATACACCAGGTAATAGCTTTTATCCAAAGGTAGTCTGTAAGCAAACGGCTCAACCAACTCTCCCCGCACTAACTCTTCCTGCACCAACAGACCATTGCTCAAAACAACACCCTGACCCCGTTTGGCTGCATCAATAGCGAGAAGTGTCTGGTCAAAGTGCATGGTAGTTATCTGCTTTCTTGCTGCAGCATCAATAGACGTAAAGCGTGCTAGCCAGTCGTCCCAGAAAGGATAAGGGCTGGCGACAATAAGGGTGACTCCGCTCAGCTGATCTGCACATTCAAGTTCAAATGAGTCTCTGTATGAAGGAGAGCATAACAACCTGACCTCGTCATCAAATATCAGGTGCGCTTCCAACGCGGGATCCTTCCCGTCGAAATGACGTATTGCCAAATCTACCGCTTCACGTTGGAAATCAACCGGCGTATTGGATGCATTAATGTGGACCTCAATGGCGGGATATCGACTCACAAAATCTCCAAGGCGGGGACCCAACCACTTGGCCGCTAAAGTTTGCGATAAAGATAAACACACCGAATCTGATGAGCGCTTCCTGGATGCTTCACTCGCAGCACTTATCTGTTCTAAAGCAGGAGCTATACGGCTGAAATATTTCATACCCCGATCAGTTACCTGCAGTTGGCGGACCTGACGCAGAAACAGCGGATAACCTAACCATAGTTCAAGCTTTTGAACTTGTTGTGATACGGCTCCCGGGGTGATATGCAACTCATCAGCAGCCTGCTTGAAACTGGCATGGCGGACTGACGCCTCAAAGGCAACCAAGGCTCGTAACGGTGGCATCGGTCTGTGCATTATTGATGTCCTGATATCGTTATCAATGAAGGAAAACCATATATTTTGACCGCTTATAAAATAGATTATCTATTCTATAAGCGAGAATAAATCGTTTGTTGCCACAATACAAATAGCTAAAATGCAAGGGTCGTTGATCAACCTACACCAGTAGGTCATTGGTCTTAGTGGAGGTCGGCATGAAATATCTAACTATTACCGCTTTTTGGGCCTTGGGTATCATTTGGGGTAGCAACTTCATTTATATGAAAATGGCGTCTGAATTAATAACAACCTCTCAGATAGTTCTGTTAAGAGTGGCATTTGGTTTTATACCAATAGCTATCTATGCTTATCTGAAAGGTGCATTAAAGCTCGCTCATCTTAAGCATGCCCGGCACTTTTTCGTCATGTCATTGTTGGCAACGACTATCTATTACTACGGTTTCGCCAAAGGCGCTTCTCTGCTTCTTTCGGGTGTGGCAGGAGCCCTCAGTGGTACTATTCCCATTTTCGCACTCTTGCTTGCACTCATATTTCTTGCTGAAGAGCCTGTCACCAAAAATCGGATTTTTGGATTGCTCGCAGGTTTTTCCGGCGTGATCCTTATTGCGCAACCTTTTTCCGCTGATATGGCTTCAACAAACCTTGAAGGTGTGATGTATATGGTCTTAGGATCATTGAGTATCGGCGCATCATTTATTTATGCTAAAAAATATATAATTCCGTTACAGATTTCTTCATCCGCCCTGACCACATATCAACTAGGGTTTAGTCTGTTAATCCTGTGTATCATCACAGACTTCAACGGTATTGAAAAAATTGGCGATGACCTACATGCCGCTATTGGAATGGTTCTTGGCCTGGGTTTACTTGGTACAGGTCTGGCATATCTCATTTATTATTTCATCATCGACAAGCTAGGCGCTGTGACCGCGTCCTCTGTGACCTATATTCCACCCGTTGTCGCGCTCATTATCGGCTCTGCTATTGTCGGTGAAGATATCGGTGCGATTGAGTATTTTGCTACCGGATTGATATTCGTAGCGATTATGCTCGTCAACAAGAAAGCTAAAGGTACAACAGGTCAATCCAATTATGCCAAACCACTTGCAGCAAAAGACTGAATAATAGTACACGGGGGGAAGTCGATTTAGACATTGACTTAATCAGGAAGCATATCAATTCAAATATGAGCTAAGCCGCCTCCCGCAAAAAAATATGCAAAAAGACTCATCTGATTTCAGTTTTACACGTATAAGAGTTTAATAATTAATTTTCAGGTAAATGTCATGTTTTCTATATTCAAATCCAGCCCTACCAAGAAACTACATAAAACTTATAGCATCAAACTAGAGGAAGCTATGATTGCACAGAGAAACGGTGACATTCATACCTATTCAATGCTGACGGAAGAAGCAGATAAAATCTGGAAGGCAATCCAGGAATTAGAAAAAAATGATAAATAGAAGATAAGGTTGACCACAATACTCCCCAGGAATACTACAGACAGGTAAGAAATTAGTTATATAACAACATATAGGGTGCATCACGCACCATGGTAGATGAATACCTATCCACCCATGAATTCAGACTGGCAAGGCAGAGTCTAGTCAAGCCCTGCACGCGAGCCCTGCTTTGACTATCGCCTCCAGACGCCCGACATCGGGATAAAGTTATCCAGGGCTTTAATACGTTCGAACCATTTCAGAACAGAGGTATATGCAGCTAGATCTATTCCACCTTCATGTGCCAAAGCAACGTACGGAAAAACAGCTATATCAGCAATGGTTGGGCGCCCCAGAGCTAACCAGTCATGCTGAGAAAGATGCGTCTCTGTTACCTGTTGCGCTGCCGACGTATTCTGGCCGATATTAACGACGCAGAGTTTTTACTGGATGCCCGCCGCGCCGCGCCAGAGGGAAAGTTATCAATTACTGCCCGATGATCTTTGGCCGTCTGCATATCGTCCCTCGACTAAACCATTACCTAAGCGAGCACCGGGGTTTACGTGTGGAACTCACGTTAGTCGACCGTGTGGTTAATATCATCGATGAGGGTTTTGATCTTGCTATACGTATAGGACACCTCGCAGACTCGTCTCTCATATCCATGCCGCTGGGCGTCACACGTCATATCATTTGCGCCAGCCCTTCCTTAGTAGAAATGCTAGGTGAGCCTAAAACACCAGATGACCTGCGCCAATGGCCTATCGTTGTTTTTAATCCACACAGTAATCAGTGGGCCTTCAACAACGGCGAAACACTCAACACTCATACTATGAATACCGTGATCTCTTCCAATCAGGTTGATAGCACTCTGGCATCGGCTATCAGTGGCTTAGGAGCCACGCGGTTATTGCACTATCAGGTAGATGAAGCGTTAACAAAAGGCCAACTCATCCGTCTGCTCCCTGAATATGAAAAAACCGCTATCCCTGTCCAGTTTGTTTACCCCCACAACCGCCTACTCTCCATCAGGGTGAGAGCTTTCCTCGATTGGGCAGCACCACAGTTAAGAGACGTGTTAGGCCACTAACGCTTTTCGTACGTCTTCAGCAAGGCTGATTAAATGTGAAATTTTTACTGTTTGTAATCCGGGGGGCTGTAATTTTTTGACGAAACGATATCTTGCGAAAACTGAGCGGCTGCCTGCACAACGGCAATATCCTCTTCCACGTTCATAGCAAGACGTGCACGTTTTAACGCCAGCTGCGCATGATAGCCCGCCGCATTTCGCATCTCCAGGTCGTCTATTGTTGCAAGGGAGTGCAGCGCCTTTTGCAAGCGCACCGACACTTCAACCACACCCGCACCGTCACGTGCAATCGCCGTAAAAGCATCATCAAACATATCCTGAACAGAAATTTCAGACACTTCAATGCGCTCATATTTTGGTGCTTGCTGAGATCCTGTAGTCACCGGTTCACTCCATTGCGTAAACAGCCTTAGAAAAGACCCCACGATAGCAATCGCCGTACCCGGATCGTTAACCGCTGGCGATAACGCACGCCCGGCAATCTCAGACAGCACGACCAAACCAAATCGTGGATCATCATCAAAAAGGCGATCAACACCCAAATGGAAAGCATCAATAACACAGGTGAAATCAATGTCAGCCGCATCATCCGGACTGCTACTAACGTAAGCCACTGGCCGGCCCGGGCCCACCAACGTCCCCGGCAAGGCAGTAACCACTAGCCGCACCTGAGCTTCTTCTGCCCATTTTTGCAGCATCGCCATATCAATATGCTGCACATACCCTGTATTGACGGCAAACACAGGCTGCCCTCTTGCCGGGGATCGCATTCTTATCCCCTGAAGTGTTGGCGCATCCCGACGTCGTTTCAGCGCCTTAGCGGTCGCCTCTTCAACCTTGTTGATCGTCGAACCCATGCGCCCGAGACGCGCAATACTGTCAACCCAGCGTACAAACGTAATAATGACAATGCTGAATACAACCGCCGTCAGGCAGAACAGGAGCAACAACCCTGCTTTTTCGAAGTAGCCATTCTTAACGGCGGTAAGCGCCACAATACTAAAAATAAATGCACCGACGAAGGTAGAGAGAGCATTTTGAGATGCATCATCGGCAATAATCAACGTAAATGACCGGGGCGTCGCTGTATTGGCGGCCGAACTATAGGCCGACACCATGGATGTTACCGAAAAAGTAGCGATTACCAACATACTCGAGGCCATGATGGACAATAGAGTATCCAGAGATTGCGCTGTAACAGAGGGCAGAACCTGAATTAACAGAGCATTGCTATCTGCGATTTTTGCTGCAAACACACAAGCGATGGATAACAGGCAAACAACAAATGGTTTTAACCACAGCCGTTCACGAAGCCGGCCGAGTACAAACCGGAGGCGATCACCCGAAATTAAAGCAGCCATCATATTCTCCTTTTATGCCATCGCCTCTGTCAGTCTAATGACGAACGTCACGAAAACAAAGAAACCAAATGAATTATTCGGTTAGTATTGAACCAGATACTAACCCGCTCGTTCATATCGCACTATATGGATATCAAATTTAATGAACATTGATAGTAAACATGCCTTACTTGCGATGATTCTGCTTGGAATGAGTTTAATTCCCATAGGCGACTCAGCGGGGAAGCTACTCACCGAAGCAGGGGTTTCTCCGGCATTTATTGCATGGAGCCGATTATTAATAGGCTTTATCATTATTCTTCCGTTTAGTGGTTTAGTGCGCTCAGAGCTAAAGTTACTCTATGACTGGCGCTTGCTATGTCGTGCAGTGCCCTTCACCACTGCTATCTTTTGTATGATCTCTGCACTCAAAACTGAGCCCATCGCCAACGCCTTCGGTATTTTTTTTATCGGGCCGATTGTGGCCTATTTTCTTGCAGCAGCGGTACTGAAAGAGCGGGTAACACTACTGCGCTCAGTGTTATTATTTATCGGTTTTGCTGGTGTCGCGCTGGTGGTAAAGCCAGCCGTTGGTCTCACAACAGGAATGCTGTTCGCCGTCATTGCCGGCGTTTGTTATGGCGCTATGTTAGTGGCTAACCGCTGGCTTTCGGGTTTCTTTCGGCCACGCTTGATACTGGTATCAACATTACTCGCCGGCAGCATCGCATTAGCACCTGCCGGCATCCCGGACATCCCAAAGACAGTTGATAGCTACATTGCCGGGTTAGTGATGATCTCTTCTTTAGCCTCGGCATTGGGTAACCTCATTATTATTGAGGTTAGCCGCCGCGTAGATGCCAACATTGTAGCGCCGTTCGTCTACTCTCAGTTGGTAACAGCCGCCATATTAGGCGCTCTTCTCTTTAATGAATGGCCAGACGCCTACAGTCTGTTGGGCCTGGCAATTATTTTCACATCTGGCATCTTGTCATTTGTGCTTTCAAATCGAAAAACAACAATAAAACAGGCGCTTTCGGGTTAAATACTTTCCATTAAACAGGTTCTGATTTACTAACAGCAGAAAAGGCATCCTTATGACAGCCCGGCAACTGGATTTCTACTTCGGCTACCTGTCTCCGTACGCCTATTTCAGCTGGCGCTGGATACAGCCTATTTGCACAAAATACGGCCTGACATTAAATGCACATCCTGTCGTATTTGGTAAATTATCAGCGCCATCTTTGAAGCCGGATGGTCTCGCGAAATTGACCTTGCCTCTGAAGCAGACCTTGCCAACGTACTTGAATCACTCGGTTTAAACAGTCGCGAAATGCTCAATACGATTAAAACACCTGATGCAAAAGCCGAACTCCGACACGAAACCAGCCAAGCCATTGCGCGAGATGTTTTTGGTGTGCCGACCTTTATCGTGGATGGCGAGCTTTTCTGGGGAAATGATTCACTCAACCGGCCAAAGGTAGAAGAGATGCTCGCCCGGCGGCGCGGTATTGACCGGAAGACTTTTATTCAACGTCAAAACAAAAAGTAGTACACGCACCACTTTTATGTGTTGTTAATGTCATAGATATTACTTCGGCTGATTTAAGGCTTCCCGGCAATATAAACCAGCAAACAATGAACTTAGCGACAAGGATGTTTCTTTCTCATAAACAATGGAGAAACGACATGACAAGCATCATCACCTACGGACAAGCACCCGAACTGGAAGTAGTGACCTGGCTTAACACGAAGCAGCCGCTCAAGTTATCTGCTTTACGCGGTAAAGTTATCGTTATCCATGCCTTTCAAATGCTATGCCCGGCGTGTGTGGTACATGGCATTCCACAAGCAAGCGCTATACACGAACTGTACTCACAAGACGATGTTCAGGTTATTGGCCTGCATACTGTTTTTGAACATCACAACGTAATGACTGTAGAAGCGCTGACAGCCTTCGCGGCAGAATATCGCTTAACATTTCCTATCGCCGTAGACACCCCTTCAGGCACCGGGCCCATACCCAAAACAATGGCCGCCTACTATATGCAAGGCACCCCCACACTGATTGTAATCGACCAGCAGGGACAAATAAGACATAACCTCTTTGGTCGTACAAGTGATATGCAGGTGGGTAATTTGATAGGACAAATAATCGCTGAAGTGTAAATAACGACTGTGTTGGGCTGGATTTTTATCCAGCCGTATTCAACCGATCAACCAGCGATAGCCCCATAAAAAAGTCATACCGCCCAAAATTGGCCACAGCAAACTTTTAAAATAGCTAGCCAAAACAACAGCAACGCAGCCTGCCAGAATTTGCGCCAACTCTACTTGTAAGCCATCGGCTTGCTTACTGAATACAATCGGGGGGATACATAAAGCAGCTAAAATCGCCGGGGGTAACAACAAGAGTACCGGCTGACAGCGCGCTAGTAGTGGCCCTAGTTTTCCATGCATCTGAATAAAAGAAAGGCGTATCAAATAAGTGGCCAGGCCGCACATAAAAAACAGCCCCCACAAACTCCAATCACTCATGCGGACGCCCCATCACTGAATTAAAAGAACGGCCAGCGATACGCGGCAATATCAAACCCGCAACCACACCAAAAACCACAGCCAACACAAAACCCAGGTTATAAGGCAGCCCCTGTAAAAAGATAGCGGCTAACCCTGAAACCACCGCAACAATCAGCAATAACCGATTGGTAATCGTCGACATTAACATCGCAAGAAACGCCAGAGGAATCGTAAAGCCCAGCATCCATTCAGGTGGAATACTGGCTCCGACCGCGATACCCAATAGCACAGACAACACCCAACTCACCCACAACGCCAGCGCTGTACCTAAGTAATAACTGATACGTTCAGCATCCGAGCGTTGCTGCTGATCAGGCGCAATGCACAGGCCATAAGCCTGATCAGATAAAATGTACGCAACAGGCAAGCGGTAGCGTTTTTTCAGGGGATAAAACAGCGGGGCAAACGTCGCGCTGTAGATAGCAAAACGTAAATTAATGACGATGGTGGTTAACACAATCACGACAAACGCTGCATTTTCCTGAATAAGCTGCATGGCGGCTAACTGCGCCGACCCGGCAAAAAACATCACCGTCATTCCCATGATCAATTCGGGACTCATATCCAGAGCCACACCATTAGCCCCAACAATCAGACCAAACGGTAGCACGCCTGATACCAGCGGCATCAGATCCCTGACACCCTGCCAAAACTGTGATCGATAATCCCTGATCTGCATTGCTAACTGATACTCTAAAAAATTTTCAACAAGGAAAGGAAGGTTACGCTCCTTAGGTAGCACACTCAATAACTGAACAAAACAGACAAACAAGAATCAAAGCAATACACTGTTGCATAAATATACAAATACTCAAGATAAGGAGATCAACCATGAACCACTACTACGCTAAACTCACGGCACCCAAAGCACTACTAGCCATAGCGCTGGGTAGTATGCTGAGCTTAACGGCACAGGCAGACTGGCAACTGGATAATGCTCAATCTTCACTTAATTTCATTTCAATCAAAAATGTAGATGTCGCAGAAGTTTTTCATATCACACAACTTCAGGGCAACTTAAACGATGCCGGGGCACTGGAGATTAAACTGGATTTGGACAGCATAAAAACCCAGATAGATATCCGTGATGAGCGGATGCGCGAGCACCTATTTGATACTGAAAAATTTAAAGTAGCCACCTTAACGGCTCAACTAACCAGCGAAACACTCAACACCATTAAGCAAGGGGGAGTTCTTAACAGTAACATTGCAGGTGTATTAAATTTTCATGGTTTAGAAAAGCCCATTACTGCCAACATTACTCTGATGTCTGACGGTAAAACTATTCTTGCATCCAGTCAGCAGCCGGTCATTATACAGGCGGCCGACTTCGGCCTGGATAGCGGCATAGATAAACTGCGTGAACTGGCGGGACTTTCAAATATTGGTCACTCAATACCAGTAAGCTTCAATCTTGTTTTAAAATAAACGACTTCTTACAGAAGATAGTTCCCGGCGATGAGGTTGATATCAACCTCATCGGCTAGCGCATCGACCTCAGATAGCCATTCAGTCTTTCATCCTGCATGATACTTCTTGTAAAGTAAGTGCAAAACTCAACTCACATAGGTACAACACACATGGCCAGTAAAGAAACGGCTTCGAATTTATTTAAAATGGCTGATGAGTTTATTGAACTAGCCAATCGTTTAGTAACATCGGAAAATAAAGACCTGGAAGATGTAGGGTCGGCATTACGCTATGCCTCTGCACGTTTTAGTGCCCATGAAACGGCGTATAAATCTAAGGATCTGGCCGCGGAACGCAACGACGCATTAGCCTGGTTCTCAAAGCAGTATTCTGACATGCTGGAAGAAAACTTAGATCAACATATTGAGCACTTTGAAACACTTAAAAATAAGACAGAAAATCATTAAGTGCCCTTGTTGAACAGCTTCTCTACAGATCTGACAGGACGTTAGATCTCACCCTGCTATTCTGCTGACAGCTCCTCGTTTGTATCCCAGGCATTGATCGTTTTTCCAGACTTTTGAATTAATTTTTTCTTAACCTGATCCAGCTTAATAGCATAGCCATTGCCGCCGATCCCGCTAAACACCTCATCGGTAAACACAATGACCTCGTTATTATAAAATGTAACCGCCTCTTTTTGAGTCACGATACCCAGGTCAATCTGATACACATCTCCGGAGAAGAAGTCATCACCTTGCCAATTTTCAATCAACCACAAGCGCTCCGAATCCAGTAACACGAGTTTGCTCCGATCAGGGCTTAAGGCGGCCGATGTGATCCAACACAGCTCTTTAATGGTGGTGCAGGTTGCGAATTCATTGATGTATTCTGTTTCGAAATTTGCCGCATAATCGCCTATACGGTAAAGCCGTGTTTTTCCATCAAAAGGGCGGCTACGATTTTTCGTAAAAAGATAAAGACTGCGCTGAAAATAAATAAAAGCTTCCACATCGTAATGTGCATTTTTGCGTACTACCTGACCCTCTACCGGCTTGAATTCCGGGTTGGTAAATTTGATGATTTCTGCGTGGGTTGTATCAGACTTAATATCAATTGGGTTTTCAATTTTGTAAATAGTCAGCCATTCGCGATCGTTGTCATTATTACCAAAATCACCAATAAAGAAATGCCCGAAATCGTTCTGGGTCATATCTTCCCAATCCCAGTTTTTGGCGTTTTCTATTTCAATAGTGCGCTTAATTTCACCATTGGCACTTAACTGATAAAGCCTGGGTGAATCTCCCCCATCGTTTATTGCCCATAGTTGCAAATTTTTATCAAATTCGATACCTGAGATCTCTTCTAATTGCTTATCAAAACTGATGAATTTACTGCTATTGAGAAGCCATATTCTGTAGCCCAGCAAGCAAAGAAATGCCACAAAGCAGATAATTACAAGACGATAGATTGATTTTTTAGTCAGCATTAAAAATAGTACATACACTTCTTAGAAGTAAAACTGCCATTGTAACGCAAAAACGTAACGCAATAAGGAGAAATAGCCGGATGGGATAAGTAAGAGACAGAACTCTTATTGCTGCCCTCCTCTCACGAACCTCCCCTCTGAGTTGACAATGACGTATACCAGAGCCGACTAAAAACCGCTCTCAAACACCAGTATTGCACTGGCTTTAGTGATGAATCGTTCGATAAAGCTTCGACTCTCCCCTTCCAGGCGCAAGTTTCCCGTCATCACCTGTGCAGGTGCGCGAAATTTCGAATCCGGACGCAACAGCACCCTATAAACGGGTGTTTCAGGTATCAAAGTACCATCCTTAGACTCGCGTACTGCAATGCCCCCCCCATAGATTGAAGCCAGATAGGGTTCAGTTAACATGCGGCTACTCGCTGAATCGATTGCATCAACGATGACCTCCACAGGTTCAAGTAATGCGTCATTTGGATAAAACCATCCTTTAGCACCGAGGCTGATCTGCATCAGGTCCTGTTCGGTAACATAGGCTTCCAGCAGTCCGGAATCAGGCCCCACCACAGTTGCCAGAAAAGTACCTGCCGGCAACCAGTCACCCACTGAAAGCGTCCCCAGTCGATCCACCAGAACACCATCAATATTACTGCGAACACTCAGTTGCTGTTGCTGTTGCAGGCGCGCCTGCTGCGCTGCGCGTTCAGCCTCAAGTTCACTCCATAACATCGCAGAGCGTTGCTGTAATTCAGCACTAACACCTTTTAAACCCAACTGAGTATTAATCATTTGAATACGATGCTGCCCCTGCACAATGGCGTAATCCAGATCAGGTGAATACTGTTGAACCAGTAACTGATCTGTCGTTACAGCATCATCCAGATCGACCAATACGTCAGTGACCTGCCCCTCCTGCAACGTGAACACTTGTGTCTGTTGCTCTGCACGCCAGACACCCGGCAGTGATATAAGGGTATCCCAGGGGTAAAGCAGGACAATCAGCAACGAAACTATGAACAGCAGCGTGCTAACCATTTTGTTATTCAGCCTCATATCCTTTTTACGCATCCACCATTGTTTAACCTCATTAAAAGCTGGCATAAAAATAAACCAAGACAGCTCCACCATCATCAAAAAAATACCCAGCGCCTTAAAAAACAAAAAATAAACTAACAACGCAATCCCGAGGAATAGAAAGAATCGATACAGCCAGGTTGCAAAAGCATAAATAATTAAAAAGCGCTGTCTAGATGCTGGAAAGTACTCGGGAGGCGAATCACCAAAGCCAAATAAAG
The DNA here is from genome assembly GCF_041601355.1 of Neptunomonas sp. Lineage (GTDB taxonomy): Bacteria > Pseudomonadota > Gammaproteobacteria > Pseudomonadales > Balneatricaceae > Neptunomonas. The sequence goes on along the minus strand of NZ_JBFIIH010000066.1, from coordinate 6,383 downwards.
CTTCACGTAAACGCCAGCGCCCCAATGCAAATGCCCGATTCTGCAGGTTGGGCATTTCCAGCCAATCCGACATCAGGTAGTAACCATCAAAACGCATAAAGGGGTTCATGTTAATTAGCAGTGTTGCGATCCAGGTCGTTGTGGCAATCAGAAATACGGCGCTGCGCAACGGACCATCGGCCATGAATGACCACAGCAGTGTAGCGATCGCTGCCAAAGATAGCTCAACCAGTATGCCGGCCGCACCAATCATCAGGCGTTGACGCCTCGACACCAGTTTCCAGGAATCGCTGGCATCGGTATACAACACCGGCCAGAGCACCAAAAACGCTACCCCCATGCTGGGTACCCGACAACCAAATGCTTTAAGAGCATAGGCATGCCCAAATTCATGTAACACTTTCACCGCCACCAATGAGGCACCAACAATCAGCATTCCCTGCACACTGAACATATACGGAAAAGTTGCCAGAAATGTCTCCCACTGGCGCTGTACCAGAACCAATCCCAAAATAGCACTAAAGGCAATTATCAACAGAAAGACAGGCGACCATAGCCATTCAACCGCTGACAGCGTTGCGTTCAGAAAGCGATCCGGGCGAATAATGGAGATACGCACGAACAGGTAGTTCTTTAACAGCCATTTAAAGCGTCCGACCTGCTGCGACCTGTACTGCTGCATCAGACGTTCAGTCCCCAACTGACCGGTGAGTTGAATCAGATTATGTGCGGAAAGAAACTTACCTACCTGCTCTACTTCCTCAACACTTACTTTAAGCGCCGTGGTCGCATTCAGGTGAGTCGCTATCAGTTGAGCAGATTGGCGGTACCAGTTACTCAGCACCTCAAACTCTAACCACCCCAGCCTGAAGAACCGATTGACCACCGGGTCATGCAAAACCCATAAAGGCGAGCCATCGGCTGCACGCCCTCCCTTAAAAAGAGATAATTCTTCCCGCAAAGGCGGCAATAAGCTCTGATTACTCATAAGCCCAGATATTGACGCACTGCGAAATAGGGACGCCGCAAAAGATAAACAGCCAATATCGTCTTCTCGCCATAGAGCTTAGCCGACCCTTTGAGTCCGATGCGGGGCAAATCCTCAGCATTACGATATTCAGCAACGAGCCGATAGGCAAAGGCTCCGGCCGGATTCATGCTGGCCTGATAACTTAAAAACCGTAACTCTGCCGGAATTGACTTATGTGCCGATACATTCAGGAATAACTGCACATCAGCACCGCTCTCCAACGCAATCGCATCAGCGACCGGCAACTGAATCTCGAGTTCAACATCGTTTGGATCAGCCACCAGCAAAATCCGCTCACCCAAGGCTACCGGGCGACCAACCCAATCATTGACATCATCAAAGATGGCAATGCCATCCCGCGGGCTGCGAATAACAATACGCTCCAGTAACCCCTGATAATATCCAACCTCTGCGGCATGCTGTTCAACTTGTCCACGTAATGCCGATAAACCCGCTTTACTGCTGCTATCAAAAACAGCCTGTTGGGCTGCCTGGCGGTATTCAGCTTCTGCGCTCTGCATCGCCTTTATGGCTATCTCCAGTTGATTAGCAATACGCGCATCATCAAACACCAGCAATGGCTGGTCTTTTTTAACCACCTGATTGGGCTGAACCTGAAACTCCTTAATGACGCCATCAACGGCACTGCGAACAATAACCGGGTTACGCGGAATGACTTCTGCCGGAGCTATCACTGACTGACGTATCGGAAAAAAACACAGCGCCACGAACAATATAACCAGTAAAAGAGTGACTTTGTTCCTGTTAATAGTAAGCGAAGACAACAGCGATTTTTTGCCACTAAGCGCGAACCAGGCATGCCCGTACGCATCGGCCAGACTGGCTAACAGAGTGAGTTCAGAGTCATTCCATGGTGCTTCACGCACCAAAAAAAGAATGCCTGTTAACTCTCCCTGTGGGGAGTGCAGCGGCACGAGTAGCCCTTGTTCCGGCAACCAGTCAGACCATTCCTGCTGCAACGCCTCTGGCAGATCCGGAGCACCTAAAGGTTTAAGTTCAATAGAGTCGGATAGTGTGAGGTGACGAAAAACCTTGCTGATCCAAACGATGAAGGGGGCGTTTTTCTCCGGTGTCACCAGCCCTGAAACAGTAATGACTTTGCCCTGTCCGGCAGTGCTATGCTTCCATAAAAGACTCTGACGATAGCGCACCAGATTGTGAGTTTCGTTACACAGCGTAAAACCAATTTCTGTTTCACTTTCACAATGTCTGACCCTTTTTTCCAGTTCCAGCACCTGAGCCAGCAGGCGCAGGGATCGATCAGAGCCAGCAACGTCCGCCCGGGGCTTGGCAGCAGGATTAATTGTTGATGAGTTTTCAGGGTTTAGCAAAGATAGCTACTCCGCTCATGCCCGGCATGAGACCGGGATCCGTACGTTGCAGACGCCCAAAGATCTTCACAGAACGGCTAACCGGGTCAATGACCGGCGAGATACGCGACACCTGAACAGTTAAACGACGACCACTCTCATCAATCTCAAGTTCAAATTCCTGTTGAGGCTTGAGCCACATTAACCAATTCGAAGGGACCAGCGTTTCAACTTCTAAGGGGGCATCATCGATAATTGATAACATCTCTTGCCCTTCGGCTACAAATTGATGACGTTCCACAAAGCTGGCCACGACCTTGCCAGAAAAAGGCGCATAAATCTGACAACGATCAACCACTGCATTCATCATTGTTTTTTCGGCGCCGGCCGCTCCCAGGCGTGCATTTGATACGTCCATTTCCAGCGTACTGATCGAGCCAAGCCGATCAAGATCAGTATTCACCTGATTGACCTGTCTCGCCTCAACATAGAGTGCTTTCGCCTTAGCCAGCCGAGCCTGATGCAGCGTGCAATCCAGACCGAAAAGTTTATCCCCCTTCTTAAATGACTGCCCCTCCAGCTTCGGAAATGCATCAACCCTACCGGAGAGTTCACTGGATAAAATCACGTTATGGCGCGCCACAAGTTGAGCACGAACTGAACCAGAATCCATGGACTGCGCCTCAGCCGCGTAACCCACCGGAAGCGCCAACCACGACAGCACAAACAGCCCGCAAAACCTCTGTTTAGACTTTAATATATTCATGGTAACCACTTATACTCAAACAATAAAAATGAGATCTTCAAAATGATTCAGCCTTAATCAGCGCTATATTTTCACCACGATTCCATTGGCGCATTACATCTCCGATCGCCGTCTTAAGCGTATACAGATCATCACTTTCGATCACCTCCGGCACAGGGTTAAGCCCCATCGTGACATACAGATTTGAGATAGCCGAATCCAACTCCGCATAGGATTGATAATGACTGACTTCGGCCAGCAGGGCCGCCAGTTTTCCACGAATTTCCTGTAACGGAGTCTGCGCATTGGCGAGCGACGCATTTTTAATATGGCCATATATACGTTGTTCGATATTATTCAACATACTGATATGTTGATAAGCATGCTCTCGGCGAAGGAAGTCCTGATAAGCGACATGCACCTGAGTAATGACTGCGACCGCCAGTGCGACACGCCTGAAATCACCTATCTCTTCATGCGCTTTGGAGATCTGTTTAATTGTAGGTCCGGACACCAGATTAATCAGACTCCAGCTAACACGCATACCCGCCTCATTCCACTGGTTATTAACCAGGTAGGAGTTACTGTCGTAATTAATGCCTGCATTAAATGTCAAACCCGGCATTAATCGCAGCAGAGCCTTACGACTTTCCAGTGCCGTGATGCGTTTTTGGTACGCTTCTTCTCTCAGTTCTGGGCGATTAACAAGCGCCGTGCGCTCCATATCCAAAACATCGAAATTAACAGTGGGAATCTCTACCTGATCCATCGAAGGCAGCACCACTTCAAACTCAGTCGTCGGCGGCAGCCCCATCAATAATGCCAGCTCAACTTTCGCCACCATCATATCGTTCTGAACTTGCTCCAGGTTGCGGATAATTTCAACCAGCCCCTTCTGGTAACCTAAGGACACGAGCGGCGCGACCAGGCGTTTACGCTCAATAACCTGAGAATCCTGAAGTGCCTGCTGCGCCTGTACCAGCAGTGGCTGAACCTCTTTCGCCAAAGGAGTCGTGGTAGCGGCCCGCCAATATGCAGTTCGCACCTGCTGAACAATTTGATTGATCATGCTGCGCTTTTTTTCCTGCGCAATAAAAACCTGATCGGAATTCTGTTTCGCCTGCAGAAAACTAACCCCAAAATCGAGTACATTCCAGGTCATTGTCAAATCTGCTGTATTTCTGTCACGATCCTGACTGATCGAGGGATTATTCGAGACCACACCTGTTGCTACATTGCGGCTATTATTCAGGTTATCGTTAGAGCGGGTAATCCAGCCAGCGCTGGCAGCAACCCGGGGTAGCATATTGACATGCTCTAAATCCAATTCTCCATTCTTAAGCACAACTTCCATCATGGATAGACGGTAATTAAGATTATATTTTATCGCACGGGCAATCGCCTCTTCCAGCGTAACAGGGCCGGTAATCGCTTCCTGATCAGCAAACATATCCGCACGATCAGCGCGAACTAACTCTTTTTGCTCATCCTTTGTAATAAACTGCGGCTGAATCGAACATCCCCCAAGCAGAACAACAAGCGCTACCCCTGCTAACAGTTTCCTGTACAGCTTACTTCCTCTATCGTTAACATCAGTCGTCATCAAATCGTTCTCATTAAATATAATGTGTTCTTTTAGTACACCAGCAGAACAGAGATTGCCGTTCATGCCCGTAATATGCGGAATTACAGAATTTATCATAATAATCAACGGCTCTCATTAAGGGCGAAAACCGCCTCTAATGCATCGGATAACTGATCAAGAACAGAAGGTTCACGGGCAGCTAAAAGCTGCGCAGAAAGCCCTTGCTTACCCCTCACAACCTGCTCGCCCGATGGCTCAGCAGCATCGTCAGGCACAGCATACGATGTGGATAGATCCATTTCATCATTAATGTCGGGCTTGCCCGACACTTGCGTTGCAACCTCGTCCTGATGCAGACGAACTTTTAAACGGAATGTCACTTGTGCATTCAGGCCAGCTGAGTCTTTAGCCGTGACCACAACAAGCAGTTCTTGTCCTTCATATTCCGGCGTAGGGATACCTGTGAAAACACCGGTATCCGGATCAAAACTTAACCAGCCGGGCAATGCAGAACCATCAGAAAGAGTCGCCTCCAGACTGACAGAAGCACTGCTATCACTATGAGCAAAGATTCCCTCAGGTAAGGTATAGGTAAAAGACTCACTAATACTGACCAGGTAGTCACTCGGGTTATACACTGCCGAGAGTGTTACACCTGTGTATTCTCCGTCCGGCAATAGCCACTGAGCAGGCTGTATACCGGTATCTGAGCGGCTCAGTGCAGACAGTGTTTCTGACAACCTATCAATACTGTCAATATGTATACCCAGCGTACTCTTACTGATATCAGCAGAAGGCTCACCAAGCGTCGCTGGCGAATACAATGAGTTAGGTGGCAGAACCTGAGCGGGGTTACTATCAATGATCAGGTTCGAGGCATCGTATATACCGCTGACATTCACCGTAAAAGTCTGCTTCACCAATGGGCCGTCAGCATCGGTGACGCTCAAAGTGAAGGTGTCGCTGCCGCTCTCGCCGTCATCCAGTGCTTCGATCGCCGCATCATTCTTGATGTAGCGGTAAGCACCGGTCGCGGTGGTCAGGGTTAAGGTGCCATAAATACCTACCTTACTGTAAGTGCCGTCGGTGTTATCTGTGCCGCCATCGATACCGAAGGTCAAGGGCTCCACATCTACATCCTCGCCCACCAGAGTGCCGCTGAGGTTACTGTCACGGGTAGTGTTGGTCTGATCTATCTCGGCAATGCTGGCCGCCGTGACCGCCGCCAGCGTCGGTGCATCATCGGCGCCACTGAGATTCACCGTCAAGGTCTGCGTCAGCAGCGCACCGTCAGCATCAGTGACGCTGAGGGTGAAGAGATCAGAAACCGACTCGCCGTCATCCAGTGCTTCGATCGCCGCGTCATTCTTGATGTAGCTGTAAGCACCGCTGCTGCTGTCCAGCGTCAGCGTGCCGTACGTGCCCACTTTTGTGATGGTGTTGCCGCTGCCAGTAATAATCCCTGTGTTAATACCGTAAATCAGAGTGTCACCATCGACATCCGCGCCCACCAGGGTGCCACTGAGATTGGCATCGCTAGTGCTGGCGGACTGATCTACTTCGGCAATCGTTGCCGTGGTTATTGCCGCCAGTGTTGGTGCGTCATCCCCGCCGCTGACATTCACCGTCATGCTCTGCGTCACCAGCGCACCATCGGCATCAGTGACTGTGAAGGTGAAGAGATCGGAACCC
>NZ_JBFIIH010000065.1:0-22210 GCF_041601355.1 Neptunomonas sp. | reverse complement strand
GTGGTATCGGCTTTACTCAGAGATCCTACCACGGTGCCACTGTCCTCTTCTTCATCGGTAACAAATTCGACCAGCGGCTCCCCGGTGTGTACGGTGTCACCTTCAGCGCCGAATAAATGCGCAATGATGCCGGTTTGTGGAGAGGGGACATCGATCACTGCTTTGGCTGTTTCAACAGACACCAGTAACTGATCTTCATCGACATGATCGCCTTCTTTGACGTGCCATTCAAGAATATCTGCTTCAGGCAGCCCTTCTCCAAGGTCCGGTAGTTTGAAATATTTCATATCATTACAACTCCTTATCAGCACCCTTTCGCTCAGCCTTATACTTCATACGTTAGCTCAGCTTTTTAGATCAGTCCTGTTGCTCAGTCCTTTAATTGAATGCCAGCGTACGTTTGACGGCGTCGATTATCTGATCCGTGTGTGGCATATACTGATCTTCCAGCCGGAAATAGGGCATGACCGTATCGTAACCGCCGACACGTGCGACCGGTGCCCGTAAATCAAGTAACGCTTCTGTTGCCAGTATACTGGCAATTTCTGATCCAACTGAACACGTCATGGGAGCCTCATGAATAATCACGCAGCGACCGGTTTTTCCAACGGAGGCCAGTAGGGTTTCCCTATCAAGCGGGTTCAGTGTTGCTACATCAATCACTTCACATTGAATATCTTCGTCGGCCAGTTGACTGGCGGCTTCCAGTGTTTCCTTAATCATTGAACCCCAACTGATTAAGCTGATGTCGCTGCCTTCACGTAATGTAAAACAGGTATCCAGGGGGAGTGCTTTGCCATTATCCTCAACGTGCTGATTCTGACTGCGGTAAATACGTTTAGGTTCCAGAAAAATAACGGGATCAGGGTTTTGAATAGCAGCCAATAACAGGCCATATGCCCGTTGTGGAGAGGAAGGGGTAACGACTCGTAGTCCGGGAATATGGGCAAATAATGCTTCAGTGCTTTCTGAATGATGCTCTGGTGCATGAATACCGCCACCATAGGGTGCACGAATCACTAATGGGCAACTGAGGCGGCCACGGGTTCGGTTACGCATTCGCGCGGCATGGCAAACAATATGTTCCATAGCAGGGAAGATAAATCCCATAAACTGGATTTCAGCAACCGGCTTTAAGCCTTGCACGGCCATGCCTATACTTAAACCGGCAATCATATTTTCGGCTAAAGGCGTATCCATAACCCGCTTTATGCCAAAGGCTTCCTTGAGACCAACCGTGGCACGGAATACCCCGCCATTAGTTGCTACGTCTTCACCGAGCAAGGTCACATCTGCATCGTCCTGCATGGCACGATGTAACGCCAGATTAATGGCCTCAACCATACAGATAGCTTCTTCGCTTTTCATGATTGTGCCTCCTTGTGATTTTGCTTCTGGTCCTGGTTTTGACTATGTGAGACGGCTATATCCCGTTGTTTAGACAGCTGCGCCGGGAGTTCGGCATACAGGTAATCGAATATGCTGCTGACCGGCTGGGCAGGGGTATCCAAATACTCATCGACGGCTTCTTGTATCTGTTGAGTCGCTTGTTGAAGCCATTCTGTTTCATTTTTTTCTTGCCACCAGCCTTGCGCATGAAGATAGTCACGCAAACGCTTGATGGGCTCTTTTTCCCAACCGCTTTTTAACGCTTCAGGAGAGCGATAGCGGGTCGCGTCGTCTGCAGTCGTATGGTCAGATAATCGATAACTAACCGCTTCAATTAACGTCGGCCCTTTGTCATCTCGTGCGCGCTGTAATGCCTGTTCAACACTTTGATGCAGGGCAACAACATCATTACCATCCACCTGTTCGCCCCGGATACCGGCACCTATTGCTTTTTGTGCAAGTGTCGGGGCGATAGATTGCAATGATCTTGGTACGGAAATCGCCCATTGATTATTGTTGATAATGAAAACAACCGGTAGTTGCCAGACGCCAGCAACATTCAGAGCTTCCAGGAAATCGCCTTTTGAGGTTGCCCCGTCGCCCAGCATGCAGACGGTGGCGCGCTGTTGGTCGCGAATTTTTATCGCTGAGGCAATTCCACAGGCATGTAAGCATTGAGTGGCGATTGGCACGCAATTAGGCAGATCCTCTCCTTGTGCTGCTGAACTGTTACCGCGTTCGTCACCGCCCCAGTAGAGTAAGATATCGGATAGCTTCATACCACGAATCATCTGCATCGCATGGTTGCGATAATACGGAACAAGCACGTCTTCTTTTGACATCAATGAGGCGGTTACCACATCGATCGCTTCACAACCCGAAGAAGAGGCATAGGTTCCTAACTGCCCGGTTCGCTGCAACGCTATCGCCTTATTGTCAAACTGACGGGCGATTACCATTAGTTTGTAGTACTCGATCAGCGTTTTATCTACCTGTGCCCATTCGGGTAGGGGGGTTATGACCTGGCTATGTTCATTAATGAACTGAGAAAAAGTAATCTGGCCTTCATAGGAAATATTCATGAGATGACCCTCTTATCATCGCGTGAGTGAGATGCTGCTGCGCTGATGATAGATTCAGCTTGTTGATTAGCTAAAGCGAACGGGGGAATAGCGCTTGTTTGTGATGTACGGAAAAGCTGAGTTAATGTTTGCCCGATATTGGCGACTTGATGATGAATCGTCTGTTGGTCTTCATTGGCATGTGCTAATGCTACAAAAATAAGACCGCCACTGTTAATGACATAATCAGGCACATAAAGAATCTGGCGTCTATCCAGTGCATAACCATCTTCAGGCGTGAGTAATTGATTGTTGGCTGAACCCGCTATAATCTGCGCTTTTATCTGCGGGATGGTGTTTTTGTTCAGCACACCGCCTAAACCGCAGGGACAGAAAATATCGACATCGGTTGCGTATATATCATCAGGAGCGACAGCAGTAGCTTTGTATTCTTCAACGGCCGTTTTTATCAGCGACGTTTTGGTATCGGTCACCGTCAGATGTGCTCCTTCCATTGTTAAATGCGAAGCGACAGCCATACCCACATGCCCTAAACCTTGTATAGCAATACGAATACCTTCCAGGTTGTCTTTATCGAAAAGGTATTTGACCGCTGATTTAATGCCTTCAATAACGCCGAGTGAGGTGTAAGGTGACGGATCACCTGCGGCGGATGTGCACGATACCCACTGTGTTTTTTCAGCAATAGCATCCATATCTGTAGTGAGGGTGCCGCTGTCCATCGCGGTAATGTAGCGTCCTTGTAACTGCTGAACACACTCGCCAAAAGCGAGCATGAGTGCGCGGCGATCAAAAGGTTGTCGGGGTTTAATAATGACGGACTTTCCGCCTCCGTGAGGTAAGCCTGCTAAGGCCGCCTTGTAACTCATCCCTTTTGCCAGCCTGAGTGCGTCCTGAATGGCATCGTCGTCTGTATTGTATTCAATAAAGCGACAACCGCCGATGGCAGCGCCCAGCGCTGTTGAATGAATGGCGATAATGGCTTTTAAGCCCGTTGCCGCATCATGGAAAAGATGTAGGTCTGAGGTGCCTTGGTATTCCATCTGGGTAAACATAACGGGATCCTCCGCTGCTGTTAACTGTGGAAACGAGCTTGTTTAATACAGCTGCATTTAATATTAGTTATATTCTGGATAACACAAATTGACAGAAAGTTCCGCCAGTTTTTACGAGTTAAGTTTGTTGAGAAAATTTTATTCTGCATTGCAGCAGATTATGAAAACGTGCTTCAAACAGGCTTTTTATGTGTTATGTCGGTAAGTGTTATGCTGTTTTTGTGCATTGAAGCAAACAAAAAAATATTTAAAATAAACTCATTGTTAAGAAGGGTTGAGTATGCTTGTTGATAAAGTACAATTGAGATAAATAAAATGTAAACAAGCTCCGTTTTGCAGGGTATGAGTGCTACATTACATATATAAATTTTTTTCAGGCCTTAGTGGTTCGGGTTATTCATGCGCAAGCTTAAAACAGTTCTCTTTAGTGTATTCTTAAGCAGTTCTTTTTCACTCCATGCCGCATCAGATTATGGTATATCTGAGGGCAATGAAGAGTTGCTGTTACAAGGCTTAGAGTCATTGGCGGCACAGCAATTTGATACAGCATTAACACAATTCAAAGAACTAACACAGAAACGTCCTGATTTTCGTTTGGCTCAGTTAGTTTATGGTGATTTACTAGCCTCACAAACTAATCCTCTGGGGCAGATTGGCAGTGACACAAAACAACGCAGAAAAGAGATCGATGGTTTAATTGATGAGGCTCGTGCCAGAATCCTGATCAGTAAAGATAAGCCTGTGCCCGGTTATGTACCGCAAAGCCTGATCAAAATGAGTGATGACCAACAGTATGTCATCGTTGTTGATGCAAAGTTTTCTCGTTTATTTGTGTTTGAAAATCGTAACGGGGTGCCCGTACTAATCAAAGATTTTTATGCATCGTATGGTCGTGGTGGTGTAGAAAAGAGAAAACAAGGTGACCTGAAAACGCCTTTAGGCGTGTACTTTGTGACGGATCGCTTTTTGGATGAGCGCCTCCCTGAGCGCTATGGTTCAGGCGCTTTGCCGATCAACTATCCTAACGTGTGGGATTCACGTAACGGCCATACCGGTAATGGTATATGGCTGCATGGTTCGCCAGTCGATACCTATAGCCGACCTCCTAAAGCCAGTGAGGGCTGTATTTCTCTGACTAATCCGGATTTTATTGATCTTGATAAGCTGGTGAATATTAAAAATACACCGGTGCTGATCGGCAGCAATATGAAATGGATCGATCAGCAGTCCTGGGTTGCGCAACAGAAAGAGATTGAGCAATATGTGGAAAAATGGCGTGTCGACTGGGAGAGCCAGGAGCACAGCCGCTATATTACAAATTATTCTAAGCAATATCGTGATGGTTCGCGAGACTTCAACTCTTTTTCCGAATACAAACAACGCGTCAATGCGAGTAAGCGCTTTATCAAAGTGGGTTTGAAAGATGTTAGCCTTTTCACATACCCGAATGATCCCAACTTGATGGTCGCCACCTTTAATCAGGATTACCAATCCGATAGCTATCAAGGTGAATCGATTAAACGCCAGTATTGGGTGAAAGAAGAGGGACATTGGAGAATAGCTTATGAGGGCGACCCTTCCCGGGGAATCCCTTGAATACCTGTTCCTGATATCAAAACAGTTGTGTGCTAAGAGTTATTAATGACATCCGGACAGATATTCAGACACAACTCGCACCTCACTGGCCTGACCTCGGCATTACCTGAGAAAGATCTGCTCAGTGCTAACTGGTTACTGCAGGCGTTACCCGACTTTGGCATTGTTCAATTGGACGGACGTCGGGCTGCTTCGATTGTTGCGCACGTTGAACTGCTTATTAATACTCCGCTGGTTCGCTGGAGCTCCACAGAACAGTTTACCGGTTATGCTGAGCTATTGGCTGACGCGCTTGGGTTTCCTTCAGCTGATCATGTCTATCTTCAACACAGTCTCAGAGTGTGGGCCGAGAAGGGCGGTGTGCTTTGGGTGTTTGTTGAAGGAGATGATATTCCAAACCCGCAGCTGACTCAGCTACTGCGCTATCGCCCTTTATCCCGGTCTGGGCAGTTTGCGATCCGCATTCTATTAAAAGTTTCTGATGACAAACGGCAAGACAAATCATTTGCGCCGCTAGCGGATGTAATACATGAACGTATTGGTGAGCCACTGTCTGTTAAGCACAGATCGTTTAATCACAGTAGGTTTAAAGTTTACACTTGTTATCTTCTTATCTTGCTCTTATCTGCAGCCAGTATTGCAACGACCTGGTATCTGGCGACACAAGAAAAATCAGCGTTGGTGACAACAGACGGTGCAGATGACGTGCTGCAGGCTGCAATGCCTCAGAGTAGGTCGCAGAGTGGTTCCGTTGAAGCGCTGCCGCTTCAGGCTCCTGCTGAAATGGATACGCTGAAAGTGGCTGTACTAAACTTAGATACCCCGGAAATAGTTACGCCAGAAATAGATGCGCTAAAAACAGACAGGCCGGACAGTCAGATGGAGTCTGTTTCGCAAAGCGAAAAATCAGACGTAATAGCATTAATAGAACGTTGGTCTCGCGCGTGGCAGCAGCAGAATATTGATGAGTATTTTTCAATGTATAGTTATGGCTATTCTGCCGACAAATATATGTCGTCAAAGGAGTGGCGTATATGGCGAACAGCCCGGCTTAAAAAGCCGCTTTGGATCAGTATTGAAATCGGGCCGGTGGCTGTTAAGCGTGGATCAGAAGGGGAGTTAAAAGGAGAGTCAGAAGGAGAGTTAAAAAAAGAGTTTAATAAAGAGTTGAATAAAGAGTTACACGCAACTTTCTGGCAGTTGTATCGTTCCGCAGGTTATCAGGATGATACGTTAAAAACGCTGGTATTAAGGAAAGAAGCGGGCACCTGGAAAATAGCGGGCGAAATTAATGAAGAAGTTCGCCCGCTATCTCAGGAGTAGCTGATTACAGAGAGCGTTCTTCTTTGATGCGCCAGGCATTGTTAATGCGAGTCAGCAAAATCTGCTTTTTTGAAGTGTCTTTAAATGTATTGGATTGGTAAGTTTGGTTAAAAGTCACTTTAGCCGTATCTGCATCGATCAGTGTGGTATTAATATTACGAAGTGATACTTTAATAAATGTTGGTTTGGTCAGGCGTTGCTGACGCTGAGCCTGCCATGCTGTATTCGATAAGCCATTCAAGGGTTGGAAGCCAGAAACATAGGCGTTCAAATAACCTTCTACATTCTGCTTAGCCCAGGCCGAGGCCCAGTTGTTGACGTGGCTGACCGCTTCCTGAACCAATATTTTTGTATCTGCCGGTGTTGCTATCGGCGTGGGAGTTGATGCTTCAACAATCACAGCTTGTAGGTTTTGAAGTTTTACTACCGCAGGTTTTGCGACCACAGGTTTTTCAACAGCGGGTGCTTTTGGCGTGGCTTGTGCCATCGTTACGACAGGCTGGATAGTGGCTTTGGCGGTAGACGGTGTTTTAAATGTTGTTGATGCCGCTGTAGCTGCGGCCAGTTGAGCGTCATCTGAAACAAGCGCACTAGGCTGATAATTTAACACAGGTGCATTATTGTCAGAGGTGCGGCGTAACATCACTAGCTTAGGTGTATTTTTATTTTCATTCAGGTCTAAGGCCCGGCTGTAAGCCTGCGAAGCAACGGTCGCATACAGTTCACGAAGGTTCTGATGAACTTGTGCATAAGTCGGGTGAGTGCTGAAAGCTTTCAGCAAGGTCTCAATGGCGCGGCCGTAGTCCCCTTGTTCTGAGTATAAAACAGCGAGGTTATTGTACAGCTCCGGAGAGTTGGGGTATCGGCCAATGGTGTTTTTAAGAAGTGCTTCGGCTTCATTAAATTGCCCCATATTATTCAGCACAAGGCTCTTGGTTAGTTTGCCCTCGAGGCTGTCGGGATTAGCGGCGAGAAAGCTGTTAACCGCAGACATGGCTGCACGATGATTGTTTTCACGCGACATTGTTTCAATGCGCATTAGTTCTGGGTCGGTGGCTGATGGGTTTCTGACAGCAATACCTTGTGGGGTGACTGCGGCTGCCTGGCCTCCCTTTGTATCTGATGGGCTTTGCTCTTGTTGCAGCCACGCCTTAATTTCAGCGAGTTTACCTTCCATCCATGCTTCATCAGTAGAAGGCAGCGCCTTCACATCAATCATTTTACGGTCCGGAACCTGTTGGTTTTGTTCGCACGTGTAATCGGTACTGAACCCACCGTTTCGACAATACTCGGTACTTGATTCACGACCGTCTGCGCTGCAACCGGTGGTTACGGTGGCCGCAATAATAAGGGCAATAGGGGTACGTTTAATATCCATGAATCGCTGTCTTTGTCCGCTGATGTAATCGATCACTTTATGTGTCATTGCCGAAGAATACAAATATCTGTTTAATCGGATTAGGTCGGTAATTATAGCCTGATTATTCTACTTTTGCGTAGCGTACAAAAGTTTACCTAACTTTAAGTAACGTTAAGTCAGTTTATGTAAGTTTAAGATTTAAGGTTTAAGTATGTTTAAGTGAGTCTGGCTTAATAGACTACTAACAATAGCGGGCGTAGCAAAGAGTGTAATAAGAAAAGCAATACAGCGCATAAAAAGCCACTCGAAAGTGGCCTTATGGGTACGGATTATGACTGCTCTCTGGCAATTGCCCGATAAGCGATATCGGTTCTGAAATAGGCGTTGTTCCAACTGACTTTTTCAAGCAACTGGTAGGCGCGTTGTTGTGCCTCTGTCACACTATTACCGAGTGCGGTAACACACAATACACGTCCGCCTGCCGTGACCACCTTGCCATCAACTTCCTGAGTGCCCGCGTGGAAGATCTTAGTACCTTCCGGAGTAGTCTCAGGTAGAGAAATAACATCCCCTTTTTTGTAGTCACCAGGATAACCGCCAGCGGCCATTACCACGCCAACAGCTGATCTTGTATCCCACTCAGCAGTCGTTGTATCGAGCGTTTTGGCCAGGGCTGCCTGGCACAACTCAACAATGCTGCTTTTCAGGCGTAGCATAATGGGTTGTGTTTCAGGATCACCGAAGCGGCAGTTGTATTCAATTACTTTAGGTGTGCCGTCTGCCATGATCATCAGGCCGGCATACAGGAAACCTGTGTACTCATTGCCCTCTGCTTTCATGCCGTTAACCGTTGGCATGATCACTTCATCCATAATGCGCTGATGAATGGCAGGTGTTACCACCGGGGCAGGAGAGTAAGCACCCATGCCACCTGTGTTTGGGCCTGTGTCAGCATTGCCTGCGCGTTTATGATCCTGGCTGGTGGCCATGCTTAGCACGTTGTCGCCATCAACCATAACGATGAAAGAGGCTTCTTCACCATCGAGAAACTCTTCAATAACTACGCGGCTGCCGGCATCGCCAAAAACATTACCTGCCAGCATATCGCGGATGGCTGATTCTGCTTCTTCCAGAGTCATCGCAACGATAACGCCTTTGCCTGCCGCTAATCCATCAGCTTTTACAACAATGGGAGCGCCTTTCTCGCGAACGTAGGCCAGCGCAGGTTCAATTTCTGTAAAGTTCTGATACCAGCCTGTCGGAATGTGTTGGCGCGCCAAAAAATCTTTGGTGAAAGCTTTAGAGCCTTCAAGTTGAGCTGCAGCGGCTGTCGGGCCGAAAATAGCCAGGCCTGCATCACGAAACCGATCAACCACACCGGCGACTAACGGAGCTTCGGGGCCGACAATGGTCAGGTCAACCGCGTTCTGTTGAGCAAACCCGATTAAGCCATTAATGTCCATAACATCAATCGCAACATTGCTCATTTTGTCTTCAAGAGCCGTAGCCGCATTACCGGGTGCAATAAAAACATCGCTCACACGGTTATCTTTTGCAGCGGACCACGCTAATGCATGTTCACGACCGCCAGAACCAATAATCAACACTTTCATCTTTAATCTACTCTGTAAAATACAAATGCAGCCCGCAGGCTGCATTGTCTGTTAACGATTAATGGCGGAAATGGCGCATGCCGGTGAAGACCATCGCCATGCCGTGTTCATTAGCTGCATCAATAACTTCTTGGTCGCGCATCGATCCACCTGGCTGAATAACGGCCTTGATACCGGCTGCAGCGGCTGAGTCTATACCGTCTCTGAATGGGAAGAATGCATCCGACGCCATAACAGAGCCTTTTACTTCCAGTCCTTCGTCGGCCGCTTTAATTCCGGCGATTTTAGCGCTATACACGCGGCTCATCTGGCCAGCGCCTATGCCGATAGTCTGGCCATTTTTGGCATAAACGATAGCATTGGATTTAACAAATTTGGCTACCTCCCAGCAGAACAGCAAGTCACGGATCTCTTGCTCGGTAGGCGCGATCTTGGTCACTATTTTCAGTTGAGACGCATTGACCATACCCATGTCGCGATCCTGAACTAACAGACCGCCATTGACGCGTTTGAAGTCAAAGTCATGGGCGCGGTCAGTGCTCCATTCACCACAGGCCAGTAAGCGTACATTAGGCTTGGCGGCAATGATGTCGGATGCTTCCTGAGTGACTTTAGGTGCAATGATAACTTCAACAAACTGGCGATCAACAATAGCTTGTGCGGTTGTGCCGTCTAATTCACGGTTGAAGGCAATAATGCCGCCAAATGCGGATGTCGGGTCTGTCTGAAAAGCCAGGTTGTAAGCCGACAAAATGTCATTACCAACAGCAACACCACATGGATTGGCGTGTTTTACAATAACACACGCTGGCTCGCGGAAAGGTTTGACGCATTCTAATGCTGCATCCGTGTCGGCAACATTATTATAGGATAATGCCTTACCCTGAAGCTGGCGTGCTGTTGAAACAGACGCTTCAAATGGATTGCTTTCAATATAGAAAGCCGCACGCTGATGCGGGTTTTCACCGTAACGCATATCCTGAGCTTTGATAAACTGAGTATTGAATGTGCGCGGAAAAATAGCCGGATCTTCCGGATCATCGCTCTCTACAATAGCGCCAAGATAGTTGGCAATCATGCCATCGTAGGCTGCCGTGTGCTCAAATGCCTGAACCGCCAGATCAAAGCGGGTTTTCAGAGACAGGCCGTTGTTAGCAGTCAGTTCTTGCAGAACCACATCATAACTGGCGGCATTAACAACGATAGCAACATCTTTATGGTTTTTGGCGGCTGAACGAACCATAGTTGGTCCGCCAATATCGATATTTTCAATGGCTAAAGCCAGATCGCAATCAGGACGTGCAATAGTTGTCTCAAATGGGTAAAGATTGACGATAACCATGTCGATCGGGTCGATGCCGTGTTCGTTCATGATGGCATCATCTTTTCCGCGTCGGCCTAAAATACCACCGTGAACTTTTGGGTGCAGCGTTTTCACACGCCCGTCCATCATTTCAGGAAAACCAGTGTAGTCAGATACTTCAACAGCAGGGATCTGATTGTCGCAAAGTAGCTTGTACGTTCCGCCTGTTGAGAGAATTTCTACGCCCTGTGCCTGTAAAGCACGTGCAAATTCAATAATACCTGTTTTATCAGAGACACTGATGAGTGCCCTACGGATAGGAGTGTAGTCTTGCTCAGCCATTGGTAATGTCACTATCGTTGAAAATGAAAAAATTACAGTAAGCCGTATTGTTTTAGCTTCTTGCGCAGAGTGCCGCGGTTAAGGCCCAATAATTCAGAGGCTTTCGTCTGATTGTCTTTGGTGTATGCCATTACTGTCTCGAATAATGGGGCTTCTATTTCGGCTAATACCATTTGGTAGACATCAGTAACAGGCTGGCCATCTAACTGTTTAAAGTAGTGTCCCAGCGACGTATGAACACTGTCGCGTAATGTCTGATGCTGTGTCTCTTCCTGAGATTCGTTGGTCCTGGTAAAAGCGATTGTTGAGTTTTCTTTAATATCCACAGTACTTATATACCCATTGACTTGAATCAGGCAGCAGCAGTTGTTGATTGAGCTTGAATAAAATATTGCTCGATAGCGGCTACCTGTTCAACTGCTGATTCCAGTTGATTGAAGTGAGCGCGGAAAGATACGCCTTTTGGCTGGTGATGCAAGTACCAGCCAACATGTTTGCGTGCAATCCTTACGCCTAAATATTCCCCATAAAATTGATGTAGAGCGGCCAGGTGAGACAGAAGTGTATATCGGACTTCGTTCAGTGAAGGTTTCTCTAATCGTTCATTATGGCGAAGAAAATGGTCGATCTCCTTGAAAATCCAAGGGTTCCCTTGAGCTGTTCTGCCGATCATGACAGCATCGGCGCCCGTGTAATCGAGGACTTTTTTTGCTTTTTCGGGCGTTGAAATATCGCCGTTTGCAAATAAAGGGATCTCAATAATTTTTCTTACGTTAGCAATCGTGTCGTATTCAGCCTCGCCCTTATAACCGCATGCTCTGGTACGTCCATGAATCGCCAGTGCTTTAATACCCGTATCTTCAGCCATGCGTGCAATGGTTTCAGCATTCTTGTGATCAGTTGACCAGCCGGTACGAATTTTCAACGTAACCGGAATATCAACTGCAGCGACTACCGCTTGTAATATAGAAAGTACTAGCGGCTCATCTTTTAATAAAGCAGAACCTGCAGCCTTGTTGCAGACTTTTTTTGCAGGGCAGCCCATATTAATATCGATGATCTGAGCGCCACGCTCGGCATTCATGCGAGCAGCTTGCGCCATCATGTGTGGATCACCGCCGGCTATTTGCACGGAACGCGGCTCATTTTCACCTACATGGTTCAGGCGGAAGGATGATTTACGGCTATTCCACAAACGGGTATCCGCGGTCACCATTTCAGACACAACAAGACCTGCACCCAAGCGTCGACATAGTTGTCGAAAGGGTTGGTCAGTCACACCGGCCATCGGGGCTAGTATCACCCGGCTGTCGATATTGTAAGTGCCGATACTGAACATGACAGACCTTAATCGTCAGAAAAATAGTTAACCACTCTCCATAAAGGACAGTGACATGATGTTCAAGGGAAGGGCGTAATGATACTCCATTAGCCGCTGATGCTCCAAGACGTTTTGATGATTTTTTGACCATCTTATTTTTGTAATCGACTAGCTTTTTAGCTTGAAATCAAGTTCAGATGGTAGCCAACAGCTCTGAGGCCGGGCGCCATCATGTCTAATTGTATCTGGATGGGTTGTTTGCTTGGCATCAGCTGCTGAGGGAACAGCTGGGTGTTAATGTATTCGCTGGCGGTCAGGATGCGCTGCGCTGTAGTGCGGCCTTTCAGATCGCTGAATATCAGTTGAAGCGTCGGGAAGGGTTGTGAAAAATCAGCTTGGTTCTCGAGTAAGATAGAGACCCTGATAGCATCTGCGAACTCTTTATGCGGTTGAATAATAAGTTGCTTATTGATGATCAGGTCGGGTGAACGCCTGGCGGGCAGGGGCTGATCAATGAGGGCGTAAAAAGCTTTATAGGCCGGTCTGAACTGTTCTTGCTGAATCCACTTATCCTTTTGAAACCAGAGGATTTGAGTCATGCATAAAACCACCAGGCAGATGATGAAAGAAAGGCTGATAAAGCGTGATAATGAACTTTCGGTCACTGTCTCGTCGGGTGATTCGAAGTCGTTTTTGAGGAGCGGCAGCTGTATGGCCTGCTGTGTTGTTAGCGGCTGGGTTGGTTGTTGAGTTAGTTGCGTTACTCGCGGAGTCGATTGTCGGACGGGCTGTTGAACATGTCGTGCTGCCCGTTGTTGAATCGGTCGCGGCTGGTGACGCGTTTCAGGTGGTGCCACGGGTGCCGGTGCTTGCTTTTCAGCAATCGTTGGCGTTGGCGTGGCGGCATGCTCGGGCGTATACGCTTTACCAGATAAAGAATTGTCTGCGGATTGTTGTGCGTTGAATACATGCAGGCAACCACCGCAGCGAACCAGTCCGTCCGCTACTTTGAGTTGCCCGTTTGTGACATTAAAAGCGGTGTGGCACGCGGGGCAGCGGGTATTTATGGAGTTTCCATTCATCGCTTCCTGCCGGTAATGCGAATCCACTCTTCTCGCTCGGTGACCGGGTCTAAATCAAACCATTCACCGTAGGTGTTCTGAAGCTCTTCTGCTTGTTGCTTGAGTAAGCCGGATAATGCGATAAGTCCGCCTTGGCGAACACGCTTGGCTAATATTGGTGCCAGAGAGGTCAGCGGGCCTGCAAGAATATTAGCAACGAGCACATCCACTTCGACTTCGGGTGCGTTTTCGGGAAAATACACATCCATTAGTTTATCGGGTAGCGAGTTGCGCTGCAGGTTATCGCGTGTTGCCTGAAGCGCTTGAGGGTCGATGTCTACAGAGATAACGTGTGAGGCACCCAGAAGCAGTGCTGCGATACCTAAGATACCTGATCCGCAACCATAGTCGGTGACCGTCTTTTGGTTCAGGTCCTGGCTATCCAGCCACTCCAGGCAAAGCGCCGTTGTTGGGTGAGTTCCCGTACCGAAGGCTAAGCCAGGATCAAGCATAAGGTTGACGGCAGTGGGGTCAGGGACATCTCTCCAGCTAGGGCAGATCCACAGGCGCTTACCAAACTGCATAGGATGGTAGTTTTTCATCCATTCCCGTTCCCAGTCTTTGTCTTCCAGAATCTCGGCTTTGAAGGGCGGGAAAGGAGAGTTATCAAAAATTTGCTTATGTGCTTGTCGAATAAATTTTTCTGTTTGGACTACATCGTGCTCTGCTGCAAACAGGCCGGTTATTGTTGTATGTTGCCAAAGAGGGGTTGTGCCAAGGTCGGGCTCAAAAATTGGCTGATCGGCACTGTCTTCATAAGTGACGGCTGCACATCCGGCTGCTAGGAGAATATCCTCGAATTGATCGGAGTACTCAGGTTTAATTTCCATTTTGAGTTGAAGCCACGGCATAGTGTCTAGAATCCTAATCGAACAGTTGGGTTAAAGTATTACTGAAAAATTCCCTTCTGAGAACTAAAAAGCCCGCTGTGCGGGCTTTAATAATAAAAATAGATGATTTACAGATCTAATTTCTTTTCAAGATAGTGAATATTCATACCGCCTTTAATAAAGTTAGCGTCACGCACAATATCCTGATGCAAGGCAATATTAGTACGAATGCCCTCAATCAGCATTTCATCTAAGGCATTTCTCATGCGCACCAGAGCGGTTTCCCGGTCTTCACCGTATGTAATGAGCTTTGCTATCAGTGAGTCGTAATGTGGCGGTACTGTGTAGCCATCATACAAATGGGAATCAACGCGCACGCCATTTCCGCCCGGCGCATGAAAATGCAAGACCTTACCAGGGCTTGGCAGGAATGTTTTAGCATCTTCAGCATTGATGCGGCACTCAAATGAATGTCCGCGTGCGACAATGTCGTCTTGCGTATAAGAAAGCGGAAGGCCTGCGGCGATGCGCAGTTGCTCTTTTACGATATCGACGCCGGTAATCATCTCTGTTACCGGATGCTCCACCTGAACACGAGTGTTCATTTCGATGAAGTAAAATCCACCATTCTCATATAGGAATTCAAACGTCCCCGCACCGCGATAACCAATTTTGATACAGGCATCTACGCAGGATTGTAAAACCTGGCGGCGAGCTTCCGGATCAATATGAGGTGCCGGCGCTTCTTCAACTACTTTCTGGTGGCGGCGCTGCATCGAACAGTCGCGATCATAAAGATGAATAGCGTTGCCCTGACCGTCGGCTAATACCTGGATTTCCACGTGGCGCGGATTTTCAAGATATTTTTCCATATAGACAGTAGGGTCACCAAATGCAGCGGCTGCTTCGGATTGAGTCACGTGTATAGAGCTAATAAGCGATGCTTCTGAATGCACCACTCGCATGCCGCGACCGCCACCGCCTGATGCTGCTTTGATAATGACGGGGTAGCCAATACGTTTAGCAATGGCGTGGATCTTGTCAGGATCGTCCGGTAGTGCACCGTCAGAACCCGGCACAGTAGGTACGCCCGCTGTTTTCATGGCAGAAATAGCGGATACCTTGTCACCCATCATGCGTATGACATCGCCAGTCGGGCCGATAAATACGAATCCTGATTGCTCTACCTGATCTGCAAATGCAGCGTTTTCTGCTAAGAATCCATACCCAGGGTGGATAGCGGTAGCATCGGTAACTTCGGCAGCACTGATGATAGCAGGGATGTTCAGGTAGCTTTTTGCTGAAGACGCAGGGCCAATACAAACGGCCTGATCGGCCAGTCGTACATGCATAAGGTCGCGATCTGGCTGAGAATGGATAGCAACGGTTTTGATGCCTAGTTCTTTACAGGCTCTCAGAATGCGCAGAGCAATCTCGCCACGGTTGGCAATAACAACTTTATCCAGCATCTGGTTAAGTTCCTTTAGCGATATTCGGGCAGTTAAACAATGGTAACCAGCGGCTGGTCAAATTCAACAGGCTGACCGTCTTCAATCAAAATAGCTTCGATTACGCCGGATTTATCAGTTTCAATCTGGTTCATCATTTTCATGGCTTCAACGATACAGATAACTTCACCTGCTTTAACATGCTGGCCTACTTCGATGAATGCTGGCGAGCTAGGAGATGCTGAGCGATAAAAAGTACCGACCATAGGTGAGCAGACAAGATGACCTGACTGTTTAGCTTCTGCTATTGGAGCTGCTGGCGCAGCAATCGGAGCTGCAGGAGCTGCAGGAGCGGGTGCCGGAGCATATCCTTGTTGTGGAGGGTAGGGCATAGCGTATTGAGGTTGAACGCTGGATGCACGGCTAATGCGTACCGACTCTTCGCCTTCCTTAATTTCGATTTCGTTAATATCGGATTCTTCCAGAAGTTCAATCAGCTTTTTTACTTTGCGGATGTCCATTCTATTCTCATTCTCTCAATGTAAAAGCGAGATACAAATTTCGCTTTTAGTTTGGGTTCAGGTGTTTTTTGTCAGCTTAATTGCAGAACTTAGCGCATAATTATAGCCATCAACTCCCAAACCACAAATCACGCCTTTGGCGATATCTGATAGATAAGAGTGATGTCGGAAAGTTTCACGAGCATGAACATTAGACAGGTGAACTTCAATAAAGGGGATGCTAACGCCCAGTAAGGCATCTCTGATCGCGACACTGGTATGAGTGTATGCGGCCGGATTTATAATAATGAAGTCAACCTTGTCTTCGCGTGCCTGATGAATCCGATCAATGAGTGCTGACTCGGCATTGCTTTGAAAAAAATCAAGCTCATGGCCGGCCAGTAATGCATTTTGCCGCAAATCCAGTTCGACTTCCTGAAGCGTCGTTGAACCATAAACTTCAGGTTCGCGGCTGCCCAATAAATTCAGATTGGGCCCGTTTAGGAGTAGAAATCTGGACATTTATAAATGCCTCGTCTGCAGTGGGTTCATGATGACAGTAAACTTGCGAGATAGTTTGCATGAAAGGAATAAGGCTGTCCAGAAAATGGTGATTTATTTGCAGGATGGCAGCCGTTAGGCGACGTTCGTCACTATTCTATTTCTCTGGGGCGTTGTAAGCTCGTAGGTTAAGGCGAGATTAACAGAAGTCTTTTGGATTCTGTCTACCTCATACGCCTTATTGATTATAGTGTCTAAATGAGTAATAGTGCGGCGCAGCACAGAAAGTTTACGGTTTCTGATTAACAGAGGGATGATTTTTGGATAAGTTACAGCAGATCTGGTTGACCTTTTGGGACGCTCTCTCCGCAAAAATAGGGGGAGGGCGGATCGTCCAGGGGATTTTTTTGATAGCGGTGCTTTATCTGTTGGTAGCGGGGGCTATTGGCGTTTATTGGAGCTGGGAGCCGGATCCTGTTGAGGTGCGCATTGAGCAGACCACTGATAAGAGTGTTGTCGGTGTAGGAACGACAGGTGCGCTGATCAGTATTGTACAGACATTATTAGAAAAACCGGGTGGTTATCTGAGCAATGATCGTACGCCTCCGGGCGTATGGCTTGATAATATACCGAACTGGGAATTTGGTGTGCTTGTTCAGGCGCGTGATATGGCCCGGGCGATGCGTAAAGATTTCAGTCGCTCTCAGTCACAATCTACCGAAGACGCTGATCTGGCACCTGCTGAGCCTATGCTTAATTTTAATAATAACAGCTGGTTATTTCCTGCGACGGAAACTGAATACAGAAAAGCGCTAAAAGGGCTGTACAGCTACTATGGGCGCCTGCAAGATCCGAGTCAGCCGGACGCGCAGTTTTATGCCCGTGCCGATAATCTTAATAACTGGTTGGCTGATGTCAGCACCCGTTTAGGTAGTCTGTCACAGAGGCTGAGCGCGAGTGTTGGACAAAAACGATTGAATACAGACCTCGCAGGTGAGCAGTCTGCGCAGCAGTCGACCTCTTCTAAGCAGGACATGGAGGTAAAAACCTCATGGTTTGAATTGGATGATGTGTTTTACGAAGCGCGTGGTACCGCCTGGGCGCTGATTCAATTGTTAAAAGGAATAGAGCAGGATTTCGGACCCGCGTTAGAAAAGAAAAATGCCCGGGTGAGTTTGTTGCAGATCGTGCGTGAACTCGAGTCAACACAGGGCACTATCTGGAGCCCGGTAATTCTCAATGGTAACGAATTTGGTCTTCTGGCGAACCACTCATTGGTAATGGCATCTTATATATCGCGTGCTAACGCTGCCATTATAGATCTGCGTGAATTGCTGGCTCAGGGATAATAATAAGGAAAAACTGATGATACGTGTGGTTTTTAATCAGAAAGGTGGTGTCGGCAAGTCGAGTATCACATCGAATTTAGCGGCTATCAGTGCGGCGAAAGGTCTGAAAACATTAGTGATTGATCTGGACCCGCAGTGCAACTCAACGCAGTACATTTATGGTGCCGGGAGCGATGAGTTAACACAGGATGTTAAAGCTTTTTTTGAGCAAACATTATCTTTTCAACTGAAACCACAGGGAGCAGACGCGTTTATTCATGAGACCCCTTATGACAATCTGTTTCTGATTCCTGCCAATCGAGATGTGGCGGATCTGCAAACCAAGCTGGAAACAAAGCACAAGATTTATAAGTTGAAAGAAGCCGTTGAAAAATTGACACACTTTGATGCTATTTATATTGATACACCGCCTGCGTTTAACTTCTTTACCTTATCGGCCCTGGTCGCTGCTGAGCGTTGCCTGATTCCTTTTGATTGTGATGAGTTTGCACGTCATGCACTTTATTCATTACTGGATAATGTCAACGAAACGCGCATGGATCATAACGCTGCGCTCGAAGTTGAAGGGATAGTGGTTAATCAGTTTCAGCCAAGAGCCTCATTGCCGAGACAAATGGTGGAAGCGCTGCAGGCCGAAAACCTGCCTGTGCTTAATTCCAAGATCTCTGCATCAGTGAAAATGCGTGAATCGCATAACGTATCGATACCTTTGGTTCACTATGCACCCAAGCATAAGTTGACGCAGGAATTTATAAACCTGTTTAATGAGTTGCATCCATAGATAACATTATGCATGCACAATAAAAAACGGAGCCTATGCTCCGTTTTTTATTGTCGGGTACTTATAGATGATTGATATGCATGAGTAGCGCTGATAAAAAAACGCCTATTACATCCCCTTGACTGCAAATATCCCAGGCGCATTGCGCCAGTAGCCATGATAATCCATTCCGAAACCGAAGATGTAACGGTCTTCAACTTCAAGTCCGACAAAATCGGCTTTCAGGTCCTGGCGTGCTTTTCGGCTATGCAGTTTATTTACCAGCACAGCAGAATGTACGTCGGTCGCACCGTTTTTGCGGCAATAGTCGATAATTTCGGCCAACGTGTGTCCTTCATCCAGAATGTCATCAATAATCAGAACCGGGCGGCCGTTAAAATCGATCATCGGCGCCACTTTCCACTCCAGCTCATGGCCCGATGTGCCGTTGCGATATCGTGTGGCATGCATATAGCTGGCTTCGAGCGGAAAATTAAGTTTTGTCAGTAATTTTCCGCCAATCACCAGTCCGCCATTCATCACCGTAAAAATTACTGGATTTCGTTCGGCTAATGACTCAGTGATCTCTTCAGCCATCTGCTCGATGGCTGCTTCAACGTCAGTTTCACTGAAGAGTAGATCAGCTTCGCTGTAAATTTTTTTGATATGTTCAAGGTCGGTGTTAGGCGTGCTGTTAATCACGGGCGGCTTCTCAGAAGGAAGTTGATTGTTCAATAAGTAAGAATGCAAGAGCATAAACATACTGATCAAGGCGAAAAAGGGCAAGTTTGACAGATCAATTCATGACATTAGAGTCGGGTTTCGTTACTCTTTCGACCTAAGGATAACGAATAGATCAAGATGCCTGGAAGCGCATCGAATAGTGAGAAAAAATTATGAGCGTCCTCGAGATAAAACACCCGTTAGTGCGTCACAAATTAAGTTTAATGCGCGTTTCATCCGTCAGTACCCGAAGTTTTCGACAGTTAGCAGCAGAAGTTGGCGCTCTTTTGACTTATGAAGCAACAAAGGACCTCGAACTTGAAGAATACGATATTGAGGGATGGTGTGGTCCGATTAAAGGGGAGCAGATTAAAGGGAAAAAATTCACGGTAGTGCCTATTTTGCGCGCCGGTATTGGCATGTTAGATGGCGTATTGGATCTGGTACCCAGTGCAAAAATTAGTGTCGTCGGGCTATATCGTGATGAGGAAACATTGGAGCCTGTGCCTTATTTTGAAAAGTTAGCGCATGATATTGAAGAGCGTATGGCGCTAATCGTTGACCCAATGCTGGCGACAGGCGGCTCGATGATCGCCACCATTGATATGCTAAAAGCAGCGGGATGTACTAGTATTCGGGCACTTGTTTTAGTTGCTGCCCCGGAAGGCATTGCAAAGGTACAGGCTGCGCATCCGGATGTAGATATTTATACCGCTTCGATTGATAGCCACTTGAATGAAAATGGTTACATTATTCCTGGCTTGGGTGATGCGGGCGATAAAATTTTCGGCACCAAATAACCGTTAAGAGGTCTTTGCACGAGCCGGAATTTTGTTTGCTGGCAAGGCGAAAACGCACGGAATGAGGGAGTTTATGTTTATAAATGACCGATTGAGTACGTTTTTAACAACGCCAGAAGACAAAGGAGCAATCGGGCAAAGGTCTCGTTAGATAATAAATGGGATAGAAATGAACGTACATGAACCCTTGTGGAAGAGCGCGTTAGCCGGCTCGCAAATGTTGTTTGTCGCATTTGGTGCGCTGGTATTGATGCCACTTTTGACCGGGATGGATCCTAGTGTCGCTTTATTTACGGCAGGTCTTGGGACCTTGCTATTTCATTTTGTTACCAAAAACAAAGTGCCTATTTTTCTCGCCTCATCTTTCGCCTTTATCGCCCCGATTCTCTATAGCGTTCAAACCTGGGGGATGTCAGATACCTTAGGGGCATTGTTAGCTGCGGGTATCGTGTACATGTTGCTGGGTGTTCTGGTGAAAGTGAAAGGTGTGGGTTTTCTGCACCATTTAATGCCGCCTGTCGTGACAGGTCCGGTGATTATGGTCATCGGTTTGGGCCTGGCACCGGTTGCTGTGAATATGGCGATGGGAAAAACCGGCGATGGTAGCATGGTGATATTTCCTTATATGGACGCCATGATAGTGTCGATGAGTGCTTTATTGACCACCTTGCTGGTGGCCACTCTGGCAAAAGGTATCTTCCGCCTCATTCCTATTTTATTCGGAGTGATTGTTGGTTACGTCATCGCCTACTTTATGGGGATGGTGACTTTTGATGCCGTAACGATAGCTCCGCTATTTGCTGTTCCTGAGTTTGTTTCTCCTACGCTTAACTGGGCTGCCATTCTTTTTATGATCCCTGTGTCGATTGCCCCCGCCATTGAACATGTGGGTGACGTGCTGGCCATTAGTAATGTTACCGGTAAAGACTACGTAAAAAACCCTGGGCTGCATCGCACCCTGTTTGGCGACGGCTTGGCTACGTCTGCAGCGGCACTGTTGGGTGGGCCACCGAATACGACGTATTCGGAAGTTACCGGCGCAGTCATGCTGACAAAAACCTTCAATCCGATCGTTATGATCTGGGCGGCTTGCATCGCTATGACGATGGCGCTCGTCGCTAAGTTTGGTGCCGCATTACAAACGATTCCGGCACCGGTCATGGGTGGGATTTTGATTTTGTTGTTTGGTTCTATTGCGGCAGTAGGCTTGAATACACTCATCAAAGCGCGTGTCGATCTGGCAGAACAGCGTAATCTGGTGATTGTCGCTACTGTGTTGATATTCGGTATCGGCGGCATGGCGATTGGCGGCAATGATTTCAATCTTCAGGGGATCAGCCTGTGTGGTGTGGTTGCTATTTTGCTCAACTTGATTTTACCCAAAGAGCAGCCGGAATGTGATGATCTGCATGAAGAACAAGCGGTGATTGATGACTTAATAGAACATACCCGTTAAGTTTTTCGATGTTAGAAAAACCCTGCTTTGGCAGGGTTTTTTTATGCCCAAAGAGAGGCGTTTTAAGACCCAAAAATAAGGCGAAATATATTTTGAAATGCTATTGCAGAGACTTTTTTCTGGGCATATGCTGCGCTTATCTTTACGCCATTATCGCCCGATAATGCCGGCCACTTTTTCAACAACAGCTTTTTCACAACACACTGATTTTTTATTCCAGCAGGAACATTACAGCAATGAAATCTGAAACTCAGCCTATCGCTTCAAAGTTCGGGACGCTTTTGGGCGTTGCCTCGGGTGATGTGCCTGTCTATTCGTCACATTATCCTTCTGCGGAC
>NZ_JBFIIH010000064.1:0-22229 GCF_041601355.1 Neptunomonas sp. | reverse complement strand
TGATCCCATCCCGAACTCAGCAGTGAAACGTTTTAGCGCCGATGGTAGTGTGGGGTTTCCCCATGTGAGAGTAGGTCATTGCCAAGCACCTAATAGAGAAACCCCGGTCACGCTGTGATCGGGGTTTTTTTATGCCTGTGAGAAATGAGATACTTTGTATGCATATTTGATGTATCAGTTAGCATTTCATTTTAGGGTTTCTGATTATTTTTCCTGTATTATTTACCTGCAACTCATTATTAATAAATAGGCTATGAAATGTCGGAGTCAACGGTTTTTGTTCTCATCGCTTTAGGCGTGTTGATTATTTTTTTCCTCTCGTTTTTTATTTATAAGAAATACATATCGTTAGCAAATATTAAGAGGGCTCAAGCAGAGCAGGCTGAGCGTTTACGTGCTGCACAACAAGAAAAGTATAAGTATATTATTGATAGTCTAAAGATTTTATCTCAGGCTTTAATGACAGGGCAGGTGGGTGTGGTTGAAGGATCGATTCGAATAAAAGTGCTGATTGATCATCATGACCCTGATCTACATAAAAATCAGTCTTATACGGTATTCTCCGATATTTTTGCTGAAACCGAGCATATCCCATTTTTAAAGGCCTGGAAGGAACTTGATAAACGCTCCCAACGTAAATATGAACTCTTTATGTCTGATATTGAGGAGAATAGAGGTGAAGAGGTAAAAGCTGCGGCTGTGAAGCTAAATGCTGAGCTGAGTCGGCCCCTTCACTGACGTGGATTTTATTGTTGTTTTTCTTGTCACTTTATTTCTTTTACTCTTGCTCGTAGTGTCAATGCTATTTGGCCGGGCCCCCACATACCGACCAGATAAGAAGAGTGCTTGTTTATTGATTTCAGAATTATGTGATGGGAAATCTGAGGATGACAGGTGGCTCCTGTTCATTAGCATTCCTATAGTGCATGACCCTGACTTAGAGAAAATCCGGCTGCAATGCTATGAACTTGAGCTGCAAGCTGAAGATAACAAGGATGTGTGCTTTGGTTCGGGAATATTTCGCTACAACCCCGTAGGGATGAAACAATTAGAACAGATTAGGCAAAAGTTAAAGATATTGATAGATAATGAGCCGACTTACCGTTCTTTTTGAGTTTCGGTTTTATTTTGTATTTTTAATGAACGAGATAGGCGCCATACGTACTTCCAGATGGTTCGCCAAGCCGGTATTTGACTTTCAAGCAATTCCTGGATTTCTGCCACGCAACATTCGATCTCGGGTAATTCATATAACCCTGAGATTCCAGCCAGTTGATGATTGATCTGTTTTAAAGCAGAAATGTCCTGTAATTCATAAGCCTGTTTGAGTCTATTGATTAGAGATTGAAGCTCTTTGTGTATTTTTTCATGTCCAACACCATATTCAAGAATATCCGTTGTATGAGGAGATGGGGGGCATAGTGCTTTCGCATTCACGTCTTCCTGAGTGAAGCGCCTGATGGTGTCTAAGAGTTCATTATCATTGATTGGCTTAAGCAGAACCTTAGAAATACCTGCGTCATAGAGGGCGGTGTGTTCTCTCGGGATAATGTTGGCAGTTAATGCAATAATTGGTAAGTCTGGCCACTGTGTTTTAATCTGTCTGGTCGCCTCAAAGCCATCCATGACGGGCATGTGTGCATCCATTAAAACAATGTCAGGCTTGTGCTCTTGAACAAGCTGAATTGCTTCCAGCCCGGTGCTGGCTAAGAATGTCTGAAAATTATAAGTATCAAGAATTTTCTTAATCAGTATGCTATTAAATTCATTATCTTCAGCCACAACAATTCTTATCTGCTGTTCCGGTTTTTTTTCTTCGGTGATTATTTTTTTGAGTTTCGCTGCTTTGTTTAATGCCTGATAAATACGATGAGGTCTGACTGGTTTGTTTAATATGGATATGTTTGAGCTCATGATGGGGAGGTTCAGGCAATTGGGCGAAAGTACGATAACCTCTGTGCCGTTAGATTCTATTAGTGGTAATGCTGCCAGAACGGATTCGTGAAGCTCATGGTTAGCAGGTATGCCAAGGATGATAGTGTCGTAAGTCCGCGTTAACTGCAGTAGTTGTGTTAAGTCGTTTGTCGTAACGAGCGTAGAAATCTGTTTTTCTAATTCAATTTTGAGAGCCTTGCTTAGTGTAGTATTGGCTTCATAATAAAGTACTGATTTTTGTAATTTTTCTACCTTTGTATCGATCTGTTCTTTTTGTGGTATCACTTTGAGTGCGAGAATAAGTGTAAGGGTCGTCCCTTTGCCTTGTTCGCTGCTCATGGATAATTTTCCTCCCATAAGCTCCGTAAGTCTTTTTGCAATCACTAAGCCAAGACCGGACCCGCCAAAGCGCCGTGTGATAGATGTATCTGCCTGAATAAAGGCTTTAAACAGTTGATTGAGCTGTGCCTGCGGTATACCAATGCCGCTATCGATAATTCGGATTGTGAATACACTTTGCTGTGTATTCATTGATTTTGTTTCAAGATGGACTTCAACGTAGCCACTGTCTGTGAATTTGACCGCATTAGATACGATATTTGAAATAACTTGTCGCAGCCTTGTTGGGTCTCCTTCTACTTCAAGGTAGTTTGTATCAGGTATATTGGCTATCAGTTCCAGTCCTTTTTCATGTGCTTGTGGTGCTTGCATTTCCAGGACGTCGTAGATGACCTCTACCAGGTTAAACGGAATATTTTCTATAGAAATGGCATCTTGCTGGAGTTTAGAAAAGTCCAGAATGTCATCAATAATAGATAGTAGCATCTGTGATGTTCGGTTGATGATTCGGATGTTTTCCAACTGCTCATCTGAGCAGGGGCTTTGTTGGAGTAGTTTGGCGAAACCGACAACAGATGTTAACGGAGTACGTAGCTCATGGCTCATGCGGGCTAAAAAGTCATCTTTGGCTTTGTTTGCCTCATCTGCGCGTCTCCTTGCTTTTCCTAAGGCGCTATTTTGTTGCTCTAAATGGTCTAAAGTTGATTGTAAACGCCGCGTCGCTAGTTCAACTCTTGATTCTTGATTTTTGATTGACGTGTGGATCGTATCTGCGAGGTTGTTGAGCCCAAAAGCGAGCGAGTTGAACTCACCGGTATAGGAATTGGTTATTCGTGCCTCATAATCACCAGCCTGAATCTTTTCCATTACTTGTGTGAGCTCAAGTATGGGTAAACTGATACGTTTGCCAAAACGCCGGGCCAGAAAAAAGGTAAAAATGAAACCTGCTAATAGCAGCATGGAGTTTGCAAAAAAGATTTGCTCCTCTTTTTTTATTTTTCTTGATTCCGATAGTACGACAACTACCCAACCTACAGTGTCAACTATCTGTTCTGACTCCAGAAATTCGGCATTGTCTAAAAAAGGAATACCCGTGGTGACTATAGGTTGTGTGAAATACCAATATTGACCCTCTTGATATGTTTGTGCAGCAGATACTTTTAAATCTACATTAAATTGATCAGAGCGTAAGATTAATTCATATTTGCCGTTAAGAAATAAGATATCAGCAACATCCTGCTCTAAGAGGGGACCTTTACTGAGCGATTTAAGTAATTCGTTATTATTAGTAATAAAGCCAAATTCTGACGATGATGCAATTAACCGAGCCAGTAACTGCCCTCTTTCTATAAGTGACTGCTCCGCATCATGCAAGCGTGTATAAGTGAAGTATCCACCTAATAGTAATGAGATAAAGAGGAGCGGCAAAAGGGTCAGCAGGAGAATACGTTGTCTGATTCCGAGTTTATCTAACAAACCTGAAGTCATGTTAATTGATCCCTTCCAATTGATGTTGCAAGATGTCAGTGTTTGGGAGCTGGATCTGTATGGTGTGTGCAGATTGATAATTTAATTTTACGGTAAAGTATTTCGGGTGCTCGGGCTTTGGCCAGGAACCTGTTGTTATAAAAGTATTTAATGCTTCAGCCGTATGTTTGCCAATTTGTTCCGGCGATGAAAATACTGCAGCGAGCGCACCGGCATCTACGTATTTTTCAGAAAAGCCGATAAGTGGTTTCCTCCCCCGAAGTGTAATAAATAAAGACCACTTGGCGCTGGCGCGATTGAAGGCTGATTTATCGGGAATAGCTAAAAAGATATCAGTATCCTGAATAACGGGTTGCATGGTGTTAACAGGATTATCATCAGGGTTAAGCAGCACTGATTTGATCCTGAATCCGGTTTCTGCCGCTGCTTGATGAAGGCGCTGACTTTCCTTTATCGATGAGGCTCCAAAAACAGTGCCGATGGTTGTTCCTTGTGGAGAAATCAGGCGCGCTAAGGTCAATTGCCGAAGCATTGATTGGTCAATAAAGATGGCGGTTGTGTTTTGTAGACTTCTTGGCGAGTTGCTAAGTAATTGCTCAAAGACTCGACGAGGCAAAAAGCTGGCAATAACCGGCGCTTCTGGAAATTTGTCTAAGGCTATTTCAAATGCCGCTGACCCTACTGTTAAGAGCAGTTGCGGAGGCGCAGGAATAGTGTCAATGGTAGCTGGTGTGTATTCCTCAATTTGAATATTTGACTGGAGTGTCCTACGAATAGTACGAACCACCACTTGGTAAGCTGGACTTTCAGAACTAACTAATACAGTTAGCTTACCCGCAGCAAAAGCCGGACAAAAAATGGATGTAAATAAGAGGCTGGCAACTATTGTTACCAGTCTTATTTTTGTTATATTCCACTTTCTGTTGTTCATATCTTAGGGCAGTCCTTGCCAGAGGTTTAAAAATCTAACGTCATTGTTAAGTATAGACGTCGGTCATAAAGGTTTTTAATCTGAAATTCTGAGTACTGCTGATCAAACATGTTTTTTACTAAGAGGCTGGTCGTTAATTGCCTGTTATGGCCTAAGTGAAAAGATTTAGAAACATTGAGGTCAGTTGTCTGATAGCTTTCTTTTATATTTGAACCTAACCACGTCACATCTGACAGATAATTAAAAATAAGACTGGCATCCACAGAGGGTGTAAAGCGGTGATTGAGTAACAGCGTTGCTGTATGGCGCGGTGATGCGTCATCATACCGTTGGTCGGCCTTCCCGGGATAAGAGCCACGTCTGTATATGCCGCTGAGCTTGTTTAAGCTGTAAGCAAAGTGGATCAGGTCTTTATCGGTAGGTTTTAGGCTGGCTTGAATTTCAACGCCGCGCGACTTTCGATTGGATGCATTACGTAATTCTCTGACTTCGTCATTAAACGCGGCACCGGCAAATTTTTGCTGAGCCGATTTGATGTCAATCGGCCCTTCATAAAACCAGTTATCCAGTCCATGTGAAATACGTTCGTTAAAAAACTTCAGATCGAGAAAACCACTTTGTTGTGGAAATAGCCAGAAGATGCCTACTTCTGCAGCGTTTAGCTTTTCAGCTTCAATACTGTCGTTAGCAAAAGAAACATAGTCGTAAGGTACGCCTTCAGGGAATATGTAAGCGGTTTGCCCGTTTTCTTCCAGCAATGAGGGTGTGCGAAACGCTTGGGTTATGGCTCCACGTAACGTTAAAAAATGGGTGAGTTTGTAGTTTGATGCAAGTCTTATTGAGTTAGAAGGTGAAGTGATTGAGGATAATTCCGACATGAACCCCGCATTCCAGCTGAGTTTGTCTGTTTGTTTCCATTCGGCATTGCTGAAAATAAAATAAACCTCTTCATCGACTGTTTTATCATGGCCTAAAAGTACGATGCTGGATGCTTTTTCGTAACGTAATCCTAATCCGGACGCTAGTGTGAAAGCGTTGCTTGGAGAAAAGGTGTGTTGGATTTCAGCACCGTAGGTTTCTGTTTTGCCATTTTCTGCGCTGGTGTTAACGTTAAAGTCACTCACTTGAGTACTTGGGAAGGGGTAAGTATTACCCATAACAGATGCAAGGAATGCTAATTGCCCATTGAGCTGGATTAGCCCAGGATCATTTAAAAGTTCGGACGTAGGATATGACTGGGTTTTTAATTCCAGGTAGTTATGGTAAAGCTGAGTATTCAACTCATTTTTTTCATCAATGATGCGGTTCCACTGTAAATGCTGGAAGTGGGAAAAGTGCTCCCTGTCCTGAAACTCCCTTAATTCACCTTGATTACCGCCATCACCGATGACCATCGTGCCATTATTAAACCCGGCAGTAAAATCAATGCTGTCATAAAGTGACGGGGTAAAAACAAGATGGATATTACCTAAATTGAGATTTTCCCCATCCTGTTGAAAGTCAAAACCGTTATTTTGTTCATGCCCCAGACTGACGCGATAATACAGATCATTCACTTTTCCATTAAACGCTGTCGTTATGTCTCTCTTACCCTGAGACCCGACAGTTGTCGTGATCTGAGAGGATGGCTGCTCTATCGGATTTTTTGTGATGATATTGATTGCACCCATCAGCGCATTAGACCCATAAGAGGGTACATTGGAGCCTCGCACCACTTCTATACGTTGTATATCGCTTATCGATATCCCCAGCGTGTTCCAGGCAACAGTCGAGAGTAAGGGGATATAGACGGGACGTCCGTTAATACGGACATCCAGGTTTCGTGGGAACTCACCAGACGCACCATGATAGGTTACGGCGTATTTATTCGCATTGGGTGTATATACCTGAAAGCCCGGAACCAGCTTAAGTAAGTCCGCAATATCAATGGCCCCGGACGCTTGTATTAATTCCTGAGTAATGACGGTGGTGGATACCGGCACTTCCGAAATATCCTGAGAGATACGTGTTGCGGAGACTATTTCAGGAATATCGCTGAATAAGTCGGTTTCACTATAAGCGTGGCAGGCGATACTCGGGATGGATAAAGCGATAGATAATAGAAGTTGCTGAACACGATCCAAGCGCGGATAAATCATATGACACCTGATAGTTAAGTATTACTAGATGCGTGTGCCAACATAAATAATGATGGCCAGCATAATCACTGCTTCAATAATAAATCCATTGTTTGTCAGAGCCCAATCTAGCATGCTGAATAATCACTAAAGAATTGCTAGAAGAATAACGAATTTAGAGTGGAGGTAGTAGGTTTAAATCTAATAGGTGACAGAAAATCTGTATGAAGGCACCTATTTGGCCGTCAGGTAAGTGAGGATGAAAGCGTTCTTTTAAAGAGCCCTTTTCAGCGCTTCACTTCGCAGCCATTGTGTTAAGTAGGACGCTTGGATAAATACTTGATCAAGCAAAAATTTTTTGTGTGCTAGCGGCTAATTTATTGGTTATGTTACGCAAATCATGGCAGTCTTATCAGCTCATATTACTCACAGGTTTTTGACATATGTCAGACGATATAGGCCCTCTGGTAGACCTCATTGTTAACTCAGAAGAGTCTGGCACAGACTTTGATAAAGAAGCACTACAGGATCAACTGGAAGATCTTGAGTATGATCAATGGGCACTGTTACTAGAGGCGTTGCCGACTGAAGAGCGGTTGTCGCAATGGCAGTTGGTTCCTGTTGAGATGCAGGCTGAAGTGCTTGTTGATATGCGCTCGGATGCACGTCTGTCCATTATCAATACATTGCCTTCTGATATGCTTGAACAGCTTTTCGGTCGGTTGTCGCCGGAAGACCTGATAGAGCTGTCTGATTCTCTACCAGAGCATCTGATCGATCTTGCTTTGCAGCAGATGAATCAAAAGCAACGGCAGTTTTTCGAGCACAGTAGCCAATATAACGACAATCAAATAGGTCGTTATGCCGATCATAATCTATTGATTCTGCCTCAGAATGCGAAGGTTTATGACGCCTTACGTTTGTTACGTCGCGATATTCCGGAATGTACGGATGCATTATTTCTGACGGATCGGGCAGGGCGTTATGCAGGAACAGTTCCTTTGCACAGTACGTTTGGCTCGCCGGGGCATATCCCACTGGTGGAATTGTTAGATGAGGATGCAGAGCCATTAGCCGCAGAAACCAGTTTAGAAGAAAGTGCCGAAATTCAGGAAAAATCGGATTATGTGCTTCTTCCGATTGTTGATGCAAAAGGAATGCTTATTGGTCGTATGACCATCAAGGATGGTTTTCAGATCCTGCGGGAAACACATGATGCTGAGCAGATGGCCAGAGCGGGTTTGTCCGAAGATGAAGATCTGTTTTCACCTGTCTGGAAAAGTTCGATGCGCCGGGCAACATGGCTCGGGATCAATCTACTGACGGCATTTCTTGCTTCATGGGCTATTGGTTTATTTGAAGCAACGCTGCAGCAAGTGGTCGCACTGGCTGTATTAATGCCGATAGTTGCTTCAATGGGCGGGATCGCTGGCAGCCAAACGCTGACACTGATTATTCGTGGTATTGCTTTGGGGCAGATATCCAGAGGTAACCTTTCACCTTTGCTTATTAAAGAGTTAAGTGTAGGTGGTTTTAACGGCATTTTATGGGCGTTTGCCATCGGCGGGATTGTCGCGTATTGGTTTTCGGATATGATGATCGGCATCGTGATTGCTGCGGCGATTGCTATCAATATTGTTGCGGCAGCTTTCTCTGGCGTCCTGATTCCTGTGTTACTGGATAAAATGAAGATTGATCCGGCTTTGTCGGGGTCAGTGATACTGACAACCGTTACCGATGTGGTGGGGTTCGTTACATTTCTCGGCTTAGGTACACTATTTTTGCTTTAAAATTCAGTGATTAAATATATTAAAAGGTGCTCTGCCTCTCATCAGGAGAGATTTGTGCACTGCAGTAATTATGTTAGTCTTGTGTACAACAAGGCTGTGTTAATGTTGTGCTTTGCATTAAGTTGGCTGACAGTTCTGCTGTTGGACTCAGGCTTTGAATAATGACTTTTAAAAGGAATGGATAATGCTGACAGGTAAAAATGCGGTTGTGACGGGTTCTACTTCTGGTATTGGTTTGGCAATAGCCCGCGGGCTGGCTCAGCAGGGTGCTAATGTCATGATTAATGGTTTAGGAAGCCCGCAAGAGAACGAAGCGATCAGAGCCTCTATCCAAGCTGATTTCGCTGTTCAGGTTCTATTCTCTTCAGCAAACATGCTCAAGTCAGATGAAATAGCCGGCATGATCACTGAAGCAGAACAGACTTTCGGTTCTGTCGATATTCTGGTTAACAATGCGGGTATCCAGTTCGTTTCGCCCGTTGAAGACTTCCCCGAAGAGAAGTGGGATGCCATTATCGCGATTAACCTGACGGCGGCCTTCCATTCGACAAAGGCTGTTATTCCTGGCATGAAGCAGCGTGGATGGGGACGTATTATCAATACCGCCTCTGCGCATGCCTTGGTTGCGTCTCCCTTTAAATCGGCTTATGTAGCAGCTAAGCACGGAATTGCTGGCCTGACTAAAACGGTTGCATTGGAATTGGCCGAGTTTGGCACTACGGTTAATGCGATTGCGCCGGGTTATGTCTGGACGCCATTGGTAGAAAAGCAAGTGGCCGATACAGCTAAGGCGCGTGGGATTACAGAAGAACAGGTTAAACAGGATGTGATGCTTAAAGCACAACCGACGAAAAAGTTTGTCACAGTTGATGAGGTTGCAGCGGTTGCCGTGTTCCTCTGTAGCGACGGAGCGGCATCTATCACAGGCACGACGCTTCCTGTGGAAGGTGGCTGGACTGCACAGTAGAAAATTGAATTTTAAATTCTCTACTATCAGAGAAGAATGTGCTCAGGCTCAATAATGTTTACAAGGAAGACTACACGGATGCGTAAAAAATCGGTCAACCTGGCACTGCAAGGTGGTGGCTCACATGGGGCGTTTACCTGGGGAGTGCTGGATTATTTTATGGAAGATGGGCGTGTCAGTGTAGAGGGCATTTCGGGTACCAGTGCGGGTGCAATGAATGCGGTTGTGTTGGCGCAAGGATATATGGACGGTGGCGCGGATGGTGCTCGCGACGCACTTGAGCAATTCTGGCGGCAGGTGTCGCATATGGGAAGGTTTAGCCCCATTAAGCGAAGTCCTTTGGATATTCTGACAGGGAGTTGGAATATCGGTGGCTCTCCTGCTCAGGTGATGCTTGATCTGTTAAGCCGGGTTGCTTCTCCTTATGATACTAACCCGCTGAATATTAATCCCTTACGTGAATTGGTTGAGTCCAGCATCGACTTTGAAAAGGTCAGAGCGTGCAGCGCCTTAAAGCTATTTATTGCGGCGACCAACGTGCATTCGGGTAAGATAAAAGTGTTTGAGCGTGAAGAACTGACGGCGGATATGATCTTAGCTTCTGCGTGCTTACCCTTCCTCTATCAAGCCGTTGAAATTGATGGTGTACCTTATTGGGACGGTGGTTATGTGGGTAATCCACCTCTGTATCCTTTGTTTCATACGACTAAGTCCAGAGATGTATTAATCGTGCAGGTGAATCCGATTGAGCGTAACGACACGCCCAAAACCGCGCTGGATATACAGAATCGCGTCAATGAAATTTCGTTCAATTCATCTTTATTAAGGGAGTTGCGTAGCGTTGAATTTGTGCATCGATTGTTAAAAGAGCATAAACTGGATAAAGAACATTATGCTGACATATTAGTGCATAGGATCGAAGCCACCGAGGAGATAAACCCATTATCAGCTTCCAGTAAAATGAATTCTGAGTGGGAATTTTTGACACATCTGCGTGATATTGGCCGTGAATCAGCCAAGGCATTTCTTGATGAACATTATGAGGGTTTGGGTGTGCGATCCACGCTTGATTTGAAGCATGAGTTTTCATAATATTATTTTATAAAATGAAGTTAATATAAGTGAAGTTTATATAAGCGCACTTCATATCAGCAAGGCGGCGTAGTAAAACTTATACAAAAGATCGAAACAAGGAGCCCGGCGGGCTCCTATTGCATATCCGCTTTTATGTAAGACTATTTCAATTGTGCAAGTAAAGCTTCAGCCACTGCTGCAGATGATGCTGGATTCTGGCCGGTTATCAGCAGACCGTCCTGAACGATATAAGGGCTCCAGTCCGGCCCCTTACTATACTGCCCACCGCGGCTTTCCAATTCGTCTTCCAGTAAGAAAGGTACTATTTCAGTCAGTCCAACCGCGGCTTCTTCCGTGTTGCTGAAACCTGTGACTTTTTTTCCTTTGAATAAGGCTTCGCCCTGAGCATTTTTAGTATTCAGCAATACACTCGGCGCATGGCAGACAGCAGAAACAGGTTTACCTTGTTGGTAAAACGTCTCAATCAGTTTAATAGATGCAGTATTGTTGGTGAGATCCCACATCGGGCCATGCCCGCCCGGATAGAATATCGCATCGAAATTATCTGCTGATAGCTCGGCTAGCTTGCTTGTGCTGGCTAATTTTTGCTGTAATTCGCTATCCTTATCAAAGCGACGCGTGGCTTGTGTCTGGAAATCTTCCAGTTCGCTTTTAGGGTCGATAGGAGGCTGCCCACCGGCAGGAGAAGCGAGGGTTATGTTAACGCCCGCATCTGCCAAGGTGTAATAAGGTGCAGCAAACTCTTCAATCCAAAAGCCGGTTTTCTCGCCACTATCGCCCAATGTATCATGCGATGTGAGTACAAAAAGAACGTTCATGTTGATAATTCCTGTAAGTAAGCCATTTTGTAGGGCTTTTAATTAATTTCTGACATCCGTCAGATCAGGCAAGCTTTACCAGCATTTTACCGGTATTTTTTCCCGTAAACAGACCGATAAAGGCTTCAGGCGCTTGCTCTATGCCTTGGTATACGGTTTCTTTAGCACTGATTTTTCCTTGTTGAATCCACTGCGTCATCTGTTCAACAAAGGCGGGATAGCCATCCCAGTGATCAAACACAATAAAGCCCTGCATTGTCAGTTTTTTGATAATCAGTTGTGACAGGTTTGATGGGCCAGCACTGGGTGATGTTGCGTTGTATTGGTCAATCATGCCGCATACGGCAATCCTGCCATAGTCGTTCATCAGGTTCAGAACGGCTTCAAGGTGTGCGCCACCGACATTCTCAAAATACACATCAATACCCTGAGGGCAGGCTGTCGCTATGCTCTCTTGCAGGTTATCTGTGGTTTTGTAATTAACCACTGCATCGACCCCGAGCTCTTCAAGTAGGTAGCGGGCCTTTTCATCGGAACCCACACTACCGGCAACATAGCAGCCTTTTAGTTTAGCAATCTGACAGACAATGGCGCCTACCGCACCCGAAGCGGCGGAAACAAAGACGTTGTCACCCTCTTTGAGTTGGGCTATTTTGCTGAGTCCGGTGTAAGCCGTCATTCCTGGCATGCCGAGTACACCGAGAAAAGCCTGGTCCGCGATGTCTGTTTTCGGTAAGAGTTGCAGATCTGCACCCGAGGTACTGAAGTACTCGCGCCAGCCACTCATGTTGGCAACTTTGCTGCCAACAGGAAAAGCAGGATTATTTGTTTCAACCACTTCACCGATCGCACCACCGCTCAATACTTCATCAAGTGCGAAGGGTGCAATATAACTTTTGCGTTCAAGCATGCGACCGCGCATGTAGGGATCAACAGACATCCATAGATTTTTAACCAGCACTTCGCCCTCTTTGAGCACGCTCACAGGTACTGAAACCAGGCTGAAGTCTTCGCTGCCTGGGATACCTGAAGGGCGATGTTTAAGATGAATTTCCCGACTTGATTCGATATACATATTTCTGCCTGATAATTATGTGTAAATGATAGGCTCTAATATAAACTTGCTTGCAATATGCTTCCAATGCATTATTAAAATATCCGCAATAACTTTGAGTAATGATGAATGAGTATTGCTCGCTTATCGGCAGCTGACCTGAACCTTCTTCCTGTATTTCAAGTATTGCTGGAGGAGCGCAATGTTACCCGGGCGGCCGGACGTTTGAATTTAACGCAGCCTGCTATTAGCCGGAATCTGGCGCGTCTGAGACAGCTCTTTAATGATCCGTTATTTACTCGTACGCCGAAAGGGTTGTCTCCTACACCTCGGGCAGAAGCGTTGGCGTCACAGTTGTACCATTCGTTACAAGAGCTCAGTTTATTGATTGAGCCTCCTCTGTTTATTCCGTCAGAAGCACAAAATACATTTAGACTAGCTACCACGGATTATGGCACGCAGGTGCTATTACCGGCAGTGGTAAGTCGCCTCAGAAGAGAGGCGCCCCATGTGGATCTGGAAATTATTCCCTGGCAAGAGAATTTGCTGCATCAACTTGATCAGGAAAGTATTGATTTAGCTATCTGCACGGTAACCGATGCCCCGGCAGCGGTGCATGGCCGGGGAGTGGGGGATGATAAATTTGTCTGCGTTGTTAGCGCGGCTAATCCACTCTCTGAGAGCGGTATTGATTTGCAAGCTTATGCCCGCCAGCCACATGCGTTAATCACTATGGGAGGTGCGCGTAAAGGCGCGATTGATTATTTACTGGAAGAACAAGGACTGGCAAGACGCATTGCGCTGCGAGTTCCTCATTTTGTTGCAGCACTATCGCTGGTGGCACAAAGTGATCTGATATTAACAATCCCTTTTGGCTTAGCTCAAAGTTGCGCTCAGCATTACCAGCTGAAAATTTTACCTTTTCCTATGGAGCAGAGCGGCTTTACTTACTCGATTGTTTGGCACGAGCGCTATATGAAAGATGCTGCTCATATCTGGCTTCGCCAGTTAGTATTTGAGGAACTAACAGAGACACTTCACAAGTTGAAGACAAATTTCACAGCGTAAATTCATAGCGCTGACTTTATAGTTGTGCCGCATGTGTATCGTCACGTTGTTCAGGCACGGGCTGTTCGGTGATAAAGCGCTGCATTAACGTATTAAGACCGCTTGCCTGATCATGCATTGCTTCAGCGGCGGCGGATATCTCTTCGACTAGCGCTGCATTTTGCTGAGTTATGTCATCAATAGATTCGATGGCAAGTGTGATTGGATAAATACCATTGGCTTGCTCCTGGCTGGAGTCGCTGATCTCCTGAGACAGCCGGTTTACCTCCTCGATACTGGTGGTGATCTGTTGCAGAGCATCGGCAGACAACTGCACTTTTTCAGTACCCTCGGTGATACGCTCATTGGTATCCTGAATAAGTGATTTTATCTCCTTAGCGGCTTGCGCAGATTTTTGTGATAATGCGCGTACTTCACTGGCAACAACGGCAAATCCGCGTCCTTGTTCACCGGCTCTGGCGGCTTCTACGGCGGCATTGAGTGCGAGTAAATTAGTCTGGAAGGCAATGCTGTCAATTAGCCCTGTAATTTCACTAATATGTTTGCTGGAGGTTTGGATAGCTGCCATGGCATGGATCGCACCTGCCATGACAGCAGCGCTTTGGGCGGTAATATCTTTAGTTTGGTTGACGACAATATGTGTCTGATTGGCATTTTCTGCGGTTGCCCGGATCGCTTCACTTATCTGCTTAATGCTGACACTGGTTCTTTCGATGGAGAGTGCTTGCTCTTGCGTCCGGCTTGAGAGGTCATTATTCCCCAGGTATATCTCTTTAGTTGCATTGGCGACATCAGAGGCGGAGGCTCGTACTTCATTGACTAACATGGCAATAGCCTGCTGGCCGTGATTGATCGCTAGTTTTAGCTCGTCAAAGCGTCCCTGATATTGGCCGTTTATTCGTGATACTAAATTCCCCTGAGATTGAAGGCCCGCTACCAGTACGGCTTCTGATGTGGCTTCACTAACGGCATTCAGCGAGTCATTCAGGTTTTCTTTCAAAAAATGTAATTGGCCAGGGAGTGGGCTTTCAATCCGCAGATTAAATTCACCCTTTTTCATGGCTTCCGTAATGCTGTTGACTTCCCGTATGGCGACTCCAATATTCAGCATAGCCGTTTGTGCTGATTCAATCATACTCTGGTAATCGCCGGTTAGTGTCGTGTCTATTTCAACATCAAATTCACCTTTGGATAAAGACTGCATCAAATGTTTTAGGGTAAGAATACTGGTTTGGGTGTGCTCGGCATGGTGATTAATGGCTTGCTTCAGGTCGTTAAGGTCACCGCGTAATTCACGCGATACTCTGCCGCTGAAGTCACCCATTGCCATCTTGTTCATCACTGATTTTGTATCAGACAGGGCATCCTGAGTGGCTTGTAACAATTGATTAACGGCTTTGCTGGCTTGTCCGATTTCATCCTCGCTGGAAATAATTAATCGAGATGAAAAGTCACCACTTTTTTCAACCTGATGGATGGTGTGTGCCAGTTGAGTAATGGGTGTGGTTATTCTTTGCGAAATTCGCCATGCAGCAAAAATAATAATTAAGGTACCGGATAAACCAATAAAAAGTATCCAAAGTTTCAGCGTAGTGACGGCGGCGAACGCTTCAGTTTCATCAATCTCGACCAATAACCCCCAACGATTGCCTCCTACCTCTATCGGTGAGTATGAAGAAAGAACCCGGTTGCCTTTATAATCCATAATTAATTGGCTACCTGTTTCGCCTGAGATGGCTGCTTTTGCAGCTACGGTTGTTACTTTTCCTGTAGAA
This sequence comes from Neptunomonas sp., assembly GCF_041601355.1. Taxonomy (GTDB): domain Bacteria; phylum Pseudomonadota; class Gammaproteobacteria; order Pseudomonadales; family Balneatricaceae; genus Neptunomonas. The sequence continues at coordinate 6,852 of NZ_JBFIIH010000064.1, read as the reverse complement.
GGGTTGGCAAAAGAGGTCGCGACTGAGTGGTTTTTTGGGTCAAGAAAAGAATCAGAGCGCATCAGAAAATCAGAGCCAATCAGGTAGGATTCACCGCTTTCTCCCATGCCTTCACGTATTCCCATAATGTCATTAATAGGATCGATAGGGATTTCTAATACGACGACTAAAGCGAGCGTCCCGTTTGCATTATAGACAGGGGCACCTATAAAGCGTTCGGGGGCACCGGAGCTTGGCTCGTAAGGTGCGAAATCCACTTCCGCGTAGTGCCCTGTTTGTATGATATTGCGGAAAAGATCCCCCAAATGAGATTGTCGGTATGGCCCTGTCATCACGTTGGTCTGATAGTCGGCTTCTTTCGCAACGGTATAAGAGATCAGTCCATTAGGTTCAATTAAAAGCAGGTCAACATAGTCATGATTATCCAGATAGGTTGCAAATAGATTATTGCCCGCTGTGTTTTGCTCGTTGATGACTTGTTGAAGTGTATCGGTATTTAGGAGCGTACTGAGTATCGACGCGAGACTGATCGTATCCCGGCGGCTGACTGCCATGAAGTGCTCGATCTGTTTGGTTTTAATGCTGCGCACAGCGTCAAGCTGCTGATAGCTTTGTTTTGACAGAGAGTCACTGGCTTTGTAAACGGATATCATTGCTAGAATCGTAAACGGTACTATACCTATCAATAGAAAACTGATGAGTAGTTTTACGTTTATGTTCAGGTTATTAAAAGATTTCAATCTTGCCTCCAAGCGACGCTAGCGAACGGCCCTGTCATTTGATTCTCTATGCAGTATAGAAGATATGAAAGCAAATGTGTTGCAGACAAAATTCTCTGTATGTAGATGGGTACACGCATAATGACTCTGTCTGTTACCCATCATGACAGGGAGCTTATAATCAATGATGTCAGTGAGATAGTCGTGTTGTGAGAAGGTTTTTAGGCGTATTCACTTTATGATACTGATTTTTAGCGTTGACAGGGCCGGTGGTGAAGGGTGGCCCTGATCTTAAGAGGTGAGGTGTTGAGATGTTACAGCGTTATTTTTTTTCCAGCGCCAGATAATTATCAATGCCTTTAATCTGATCTTCCGGGTGATGGTTTACATACAGCACAGAGGTTTCGCTACCCGCGCAGATTTTCTCGATTAGCGCCAAAACCAGTTGACGGTTCATATCATCAAGACCCAAACAAGGCTCGTCGAGAATCAAGAGTGGCGGATGTTTTACCATTGCCCGGGCAATTAACAACAGCCGTTGATCACCGTATGAGAGCTTATTGAAGGGCACATCAGCACGCTTACTCATGCCCAGTAAAGCCAGCCACTCATCCGCTATTTTCTTTTGACGATCAGTCGCTTTGGTGTAAAGGCCGATGCTGTCATAGAAGCCTGAAATAATGACATTACGCAGGCCTGTGCCGACCTTGTATTCCCATTGCAGGGCGGTGGAAACGTAACCGATAAATTGCTTTATCTGCCAGATACTTTCGCCGTTACCCCGTTGGAAACCAAAGACGAAAATATCGTTAACATAACACTGTGGATGATCGCCGGTAATCAATGAAAGTAAACAGGTCTTGCCGCTACCGTTGGGGCCACTGAGTTGCCAATGCTGATTGCGTTCGATGGTCCAATTCAGTGAATCGATAATTTTATGATCATCATATTTAATGTCGATATTGTTGAGACGCACCAGTGGCTGAGTGGGGTCTAAGCGCGGAATTGCCGTTTCAGGGTCGGCCGCAGGTACTTCTAAATCAGTGGTTTTTAAATGTAGCAACTGATACAGCTCGTTGTATGCTTTGCTGTCATTTCGATCAATCTGGTGTTGCAGCCGGCCATGATCGACATAGGCGATATGCGTGATAAACTCAGGAAACTCATCAAAGCGGTTAAGAACCAGTACCATGGGCACGGTTTCTACCAGTGATGTTAAATATTCTTGCAGCATTTCAAGTGTATATGCATCCAGCCCATCGAATGGCTCGTCCAGAACCAGCAAGTCAGGCTCGCTGGCTAACGCGCGTATTAGCATGACTTTGCGTGATTCACCTGTAGAGAGTTTACGAAAAGCCCGGTTAACCAACGACTGTATAGAAAATTTTTCTACTAACTCATCGATGAGCTGTTGATTGCTATTGCCGGGGTTTAGTATTTCGTAAACCGGCGTGCCTGCGGAGATCACATCCATGATGTCCGCGTCATCTTTTTTCAGTTCGGCTTCTATCAGTTCAGCCTGCGCTTCAAAAGAGACAATGCCTACTTTTGCCGGCACACCGCTCAGTGTTCCTGACATGTGTTCGCCTATACCTGCAAGTACGGCAGCCAGTGCCGATTTGCCTGAACCGTTTGCGCCTGTGATAACCCAGTGCTGGCTATCATCAATGTGCCAGTTGATCTCATCTAATTGAAAACGGTCGTCAAAATTAATGGTCAGATTATCTAGGCGAATATTCATAGGTATCCGGAGTCCACTTGTCGTCGCAGGGTAGAGGATTAACATTCAAAAAAAAGGCCAGGAGATGAGTCCCGGCCTTCATTTACCTGTAAGGGGTTACAGGTGCGATCGTGATTATACGATCTTCTTCATATCAGCCATGTGGCCACGTAGTACAGTACCGATCGCTTCTACAGGGTGAGCGCGAAGAGCCGTGTTCACTTCGATCAAACGCGCGTTATCAACGCCATTGTCGTCGACAGCCAGGCCTCTGCCGATGACATCAGTTTTGATACCTTTCATGAAGTCAGCCAAGAGTGGCAGACAAGCATGGTTGTACAGGTAGCAACCGTATTCAGCCGTATCAGAGATAGTAGCGTTCATCTCGTAGAGTTTCTTGCGTGCGATCGTGTTGGCGATTAGCGGAGTTTCATGCAGAGACTCGTAGTATGCAGAGTCAGCAACGATGCCGGCCGCTGTCATTGTTTCAAAAGCCAGTTCAACACCCGCTTTAACCATGGCAACCATCAGGATGCCGTGGTCGAAGTATTCTTGTTCAGAAATTTCTACATCGCCCGCTGGTGTTTTTTCGAATGCTGTTTCAGCTGTTTCTGCGCGCCATCTAAGCAGATTAACGTCGTCGTTAGCCCAATCTTCCATCATAGTGCGGGAGAAAGTACCGTCGATGATGTCATCCTGGTGCTTGTTGTATAGCGGACGCATGATCAGTTTAAGCTCTTCTGACAGATCAAATGCTTTAATTTTAGCTGGGTTAGACAAGCGATCCAGCATGTTGGTTACGCCGCCGTACTTCAGTGCTTCGGTAACGGTTTCCCAGCCAAACTGAATCAGCTTAGATGCGTAACCAGGGTCGATACCTTCTTCAACCATTTTGTCGAAGCACAACAGAGATCCAGTCTGTAACATACCGCAAAGAATAGTCTGTTCGCCCATCAGGTCAGATTTAACTTCCGCGATGAAAGAAGACATCAATACGCCTGCTTTATGGCCTCCAGTACCTACGGCGTAAGCTTTAGCCAGCGCCAGACCTTCACCTTTAGGGTCGTTGTCTTCGTGAACAGCGATCAGTGTAGGTACACCGAATCCGCGCACGTATTCGTTACGTACTTCAGAGCCCGGGCACTTAGGAGCAACCATGATAACGGTTAAGTCTTCACGGATTTTCATACCTTCTTCAACGATGTTGAAACCGTGAGAGTAAGACAGGCAAGCGCCTTGCTTCATCAAAGGCATGATGGCATTAACAACAGCGGTATGCTGCTTATCAGGTGTCAGGTTAAGAACAACATCGGCAGTAGGGATGAGTTCTTCATAGGTACCAACAACGAAACCGTTCTCAGTCGCACTTTTCCAGGATTGACGTTTTTCAGCAATCGCTGCAGCACGCAATGTGTAAGATACATCGCAGCCGCTATCACGTAGGTTCATACCCTGAGCTAAGCCCTGGGCACCGCAACCGATAACAACGATTTTTTTGCCTTTGAGTGCTTCTACACCGTCTGGAAACTCAGAAATGTCCATAAAACGGCATTTCGCCAGTTGCGCAAGCTGCTCACGCAGAGGCAGGGTATTGAAGTAATTATTTGGCATATCTGGTAGTTCCCTGATAATTTCGTTGTTGCCACATCGGCAAAAACAATAATTCATAGATTTGTCATGCACAGCTCTGTGGTGCATAGCTTTGTCATGCTAAATTTGCTTAGCGGCCTATTATATACGGTGCTACTGCAAATTTTAATAGCGCTACTTTATAGAAATTTGAGTCTTGCGTATATTGATATATATTCATTACTACGTTGCGTTATTTGCATCGACGGATGTGATGCAAGGATTGTCTCCGGCACTTCTCACTGTCTTATATTCTTTGGGCTCTCTAATGAGTCGACCGACAGAATAATCCGATCTGCAAATTTCCCTACCTCTATTGAACCTCGATGCTTTTCCTGAAAAACGTGCCATGCCGCATCGCTAGTATCACCCGGATTGCCCCGTTTCTTCATGAATCTAATGGCGGCTCAAGGTGTTGTTTATGTTTCCTGTAGAGGAACCAGCAAAGCAGACTGGAGAGCAATAACAGAAAAACACTGAGTGATATCTGACCGCTAGAGTTGATGTTCAGTCCGTTTCCACCCAGTACAAAAAGTGTGCTTTGCGGTAAAAAACCCAAAAATGAAGCACTAAAAAATAGCTTTGCAGGGAGTTGGGTTGTTCCCGCAGCAAGGTTTGTCAGCATGTTGGTACCCAAGGGTAAAAAGCGAATGGTCAGGATCTTTAAAAATGCCTGATCCACAATGAGACTGTCGAGTTTTACAATGGCTCCAGGAAAACGCTGTCGCACCCAGGGACGGGCGACAAACCGAGCGAACCAGAACGTTAGCAGTGCGCCGAAGCTAATACTGCTGATCGCCAATAGCACGCCTTCAAATAAGCCAAAGCTATAACCGCCAATCAGTGCAATCAGTTGCCTTGGTAAACCAACCGCGGCGGTGCAGGTAGCGAATATAACGAAGACAAGCATACCAAAAAAGCCTTGCTGATCTACCCAGACGCCGAGTGCTTTTGCGTCAATGTATGGCTCGATATATTTCAGCGGTGGAAAAGCATAAACCAGGTATCCAGCAGCCAGCATAAATAGCAAAAGCAGTATCAGTGGCGTCTTAGTGCTGTTGAAAATGCTATTTATTAAAAAGCGATTAATAGAAATGACGTTGCCTGCGCTTAATGAATTATCTGTATTATTGAGAAAATAGTTTATGCCGTTAGTTCAACTATTTATCGGCAGGAAAAACTTATCTGTAGAAAAAAAGTCTTGATGTATAACTGAAACTCCTCTGCGTGTTTTCTATCAAGTATTTATTGCCTGTAGCGCTGCAGCCACCGTCGGATATCGCTTACTTCAGGGTGATTGATTATCAATATTTTACTGAAACTTATTCATTATTTTGATGGATTATCAACAAAACTCCTAGGTGTTAACTTTCATCAGTATTCAACTGACCTGTGAACGGAGCAACCATGCTTAAATTACCTGAAAGCTCAGGGTTTCAGCCAATCAATCAGGGTTATAACTCAGTATTTCGTCCTGATAAATTGAGCCTTGGTGTGGTGGTTCCGTTGGAAACCTATGATAGCGGGCCGGTACCAACGATGACGCATCATCTTGAGCGAATTCAACTGGCAGAAAAGCTCGGATTTTCGGCCATCTGGCTACGGGACGTTCCCTTTAATGTACCTTCGTTTGGCGATGCCGGGCAGCTCTTTGATCCCTTCGTCTATCTGGGGCTTCTGGCTGGGCAGACGGACAGGATCGCATTGGGCGTTGCTAGTATAGTGTTGCCATTACGCCATCCTGCGCATGTGGCTAAGGCTGCTGCCAGTATCGATCAGCTGTCCGGCGGCCGACTCATTTTAGGCGTGGCTTCGGGCGACCGGCCCGAAGAATACCCAGCACACAACTTATCCTTTGATGATCGGGGTAAGCGGTTTCGTGAAAGCTACGAATACATAAAGCATATGTGGCAGAACAACCCGGAATTCGAGAGTAGTTACGGACGCTTATCTGGTGATATGGATATGTTACCTAAACCCGTATCCGGACGATTGCCGCTGTTGATTACCGGTGGTAGTCAACAGGATCCGGCTTGGATCGCCGAGAATGCTGATGGCTGGGTAATGTATCCAAGAAGTCTGGCGTTGCAGTCGCAGATTATCCAGGATTGGCGAGCCAGGGTCGATATGGCTGGCAGACCCGCTCAACCCGTCATGCAACCACTCTATGTTGATCTGGCAGACGATCCTGATGCCAGAGCAGAACCTATTCATCTGGGGTTTCGGTTGGGTACCAACCAACTTAAGCGCTACCTTAAATCACAGGAAGCGATCGGCGTAAACCATGTAGCACTTAACCTGCGCTTTAATCAGGCAGATACAGAATCAACACTGAAGCGACTGGCTGAAGAGGTTTTGCCAGACTTTCTGAATCACGGAGAATAATCCATGCAAAAAACAATTCTTATAACCGGCTCCACCGATGGTATCGGATTGGAAACGGCCAAAATGCTGGTTTTACTGGGGCACCATGTTCTTCTGCATGGGCGTAACCCGGAAAAGTTGAAAGCGGTTGAAAAGATGCTCGCCGAGTTACCCGGGGAGGGGCTGGTTGAAAGCTATGTTGCCGACCTTTCACGTATGGCGGATGTTGAGCTACTGGCAAATGCAGTGGCACAAAAGCATTCAAAACTTGATGTGTTAATTAATAATGCCGGAATATACAGTGCGTCAGTTAGTCTCACTGAGAATGGGCTTGATCCGCGCTTTGCCGTGAATACTGTTGCCCCCTATCTGCTCACTCAGCAGCTTATGTCATTGTTAGGTACTTCAGGGCGGGTTATC